>JAFVEJ010000258.1 GCA_017476085.1 Alphaproteobacteria bacterium | reverse complement strand
CGGAGCTGCGTCAAAAATTGCTGCAAACGGCTGAAAAAGAAGGCATCAATATGCGTTGCCGCGTTTATTTGATGACTTCCGGTCCGAACTTTGAAACCCCTGCGGAAATCAGAATGTTCCGTATTTTAGGAGCCGACGCTGTCGGTATGTCTACGGTTTCCGAAACGTTGTGCGCCGTGCACTGCGGTATGAAGGTTGTCGGTGTTTCCGTAATCACAAACTACGGTTCGGGAATGGTTTCAGACAAACAAACCCATGAAGAAACCATTGCTCAGGCGAATGAAGCCGGCAAAAAACTGCAACGTATATTAACACGCTTTGTAACGGAGATTTAAAATGAAAGAAATTGCTCAAAAAGCTTTGTCCCTGTTAGATCTGACCAGCTTAAACGATAACGATACGGAAGAAAAGGTCGTTGATCTGTGCGCCAAAGCGCATGGAGAATTCGGCAAAACGGCAGCCGTATGCATTTGGCCGCGCTTTGTCAAAACAGCAAAGAAGGCTTTGGAAGGAACGGATGTCCGTGTAGCAACGGTCGTTAACTTTCCTCATGGCGGAACGGATATTGAAGCGACCGTAGCGGAAACAAAGCAGGCAATTGCTGACGGCGCCGATGAAATCGACGTTGTTCTGCCGTACAAAGCCTTTATGAGCGGCGACAAAGAAACGGCAAAAGCTTTGTTGGTTGCCACCCGTGAAGCCTGCAAGGGCCATACGCTGAAAGTTATTATTGAAAGCGGTGTTCTGGCGCATGCCTCCCTGATTGCAGATGCGACCAGATTGTCCATTGAAATCGGAGCGGATTTTGTTAAAACGTCAACAGGAAAGACCCCCGTTTCCGCGACGTTGGAAGCAGCCAACGCTATGCTGGAAGTCATCCGCGACTCCGGCAAACCCGTCGGCTTCAAAGCGTCCGGCGGTGTCCGTACGACGCAGCAAGCAGCCGATTACCTGACTTTAGCCGATAAGATTATGGGCCCCAAATGGGCAACGCCGAAAACATTCCGTTTCGGTGCAAGCGGTCTGCGCGACAGCCTGCTGGCTTCAATGGGATACGGCGAAGCTCCGGTCGAAAACAAAGGGTACTAATTATTATGCTGCCGCAGGAAGTAATCCGCCATAAACGTGACGGCAAAAAACTGACAAAAGAAGAAATTGACTTCTTTATCAAAGGCGTTGCCGATTGGTCGGTTTCCGAATGTCAGATAGCCTCTTTTGCGATGGCGGTTTACCTCAGCGGTATGGATAATGACGAAACAATCAGCCTGACGCAGGCGATGGCGCATTCCGGCGCTGTAATGAATTGGGCGGACAAAGATTTGGACGGCCCTGTTCTGGACAAGCATTCAACCGGAGGCGTCGGCGACAGCGTCAGTTTGATTTTAGCGCCCTTATTAGCAGCATGCGGCGGATTCGTTCCGATGATTTCAGGACGAAGTTTAGGGCATACGGGCGGCACGCTGGACAAGCTGAATTCTATTCCGGGATACACTGTCATTCCGTCCTTGGATCGGTTTTACAAAGTCACTAAAGAAGTCGGATGCGCGATTATCGGCCAGACCAGCGATCTGGCTTTAGCCGACAAACGCTTTTACAGCGTGCGCGATGTAACGGCGACGATCGAATCCGTCCCGTTGATTGCCGCATCCATTCTTTCCAAAAAACTTTCCGCCGGCATTGAAGGTTTGGTCATGGATCTGAAATGCGGAAGCGGCGCCTTTATGAATAACATTGAGGATGCTCGTTCTTTGGCGAAAACAATGGTGAAAACCGCTGCGGGAACGGGATTGTCGGCACGGGCGCTTATCACGAACATGAGCGCAGTTCTGGGAAAAAATGTCGGCAATGCTCTTGAAGTCATAGAAGCGATTTCTTATCTCAAAGGTGAGTACCGCGATCCGCGTATGAATGAAATTGTGATGACTTTATGCGGTGAAGCGTTACAGCTGAAAGGATTAGCAAAAACGCGGGAGGATGCTATGGCAAAACTGCAGCAAGCCTTGGATTCCGGAAAAGCGGCGGAAAAATTCGCTCAAATGGTATCCTGTCTTGGCGGCCCTGCGGATCTGATCGAAAATCCTGAAAAGCATATGCCCAAGGCGCCGATCATTCGTCCTGTTTATGCCGAAGAAAGCGGATATGTTTCAGCAATGGATGTCCGCAAAATCGGGGAAACGGTCATCGTTCTGGGCGGACAACGCAAAACGCCGGATCAGCAAATAGATTTTGCCGTCGGATTTACGGATTTTGTGCAAATCGGTGAAAAAACAGATGCAAACACGCCGATTGCAATGATTCATGCAAACAGTGAAGAAACTTTTGCCGAAGCGGAAAAAATGCTCCGGTCAACAATTCGGGTCAGCGATACACAACCGGTTAAAGAACCGGTTATTTATGAGACCGTCGCCGCCTGATTTTTAGATGAGGTGAAACACAATGAAACGGGCTATTATTTTAATGATGGATTCTTTTGGCTGCGGAGAAGCGCCCGATGCGGAAGCTTTCGGCGATACCGGAGCCGATACGTTGGGGCATATTGCAAAAGCCTGCGCCGAGGGAAAAGCGGAAAAAGGACGCACGGGGCCTTTAAATATTCCGAACTTGTGCAAATTAGGCTTAGGTGAATTATACAAGCAATGCAACGGCGAATATGCTCCGAATTTGGAGATTCCCGTTTCTGAAATCACCGGTGTTTACGGTTTTTCAAAGGAAATCAGCAAAGGCAAAGATACAACGTCCGGTCACTGGGAAATGGCCGGCGCTCCCGTGATGTTCAAATGGGGATATTTTCCCGCGGAATACCCGAGCTTTCCGCAAGATTTAATAGACGAATTTGTTAAAGAAGCCAAACTGCCCGGCGTTTTGGGAAACAAAGCGGCATCCGGAACGGTAATCTTGGATGAATTGGGCGCCGAAAGCGTCAGAACGGGTAAGCCGATTGTTTATACTTCGGCGGACAGCGTATTTCAGATCTGCGCTCATGAACGGTATTTCGGATTGGAACGTTTGTATGAGATCTGCCATATTGCGCGCGATTTATTAAACAAGCGCACGGAAAACGGATTGATCGCCCGCGTGATCGCGCGCCCGTTTGAAGGTGAAATCGAAACGGGCTTCAAACGTACCGGCGGCCGTCATGATTATTCGGTTCTGCCGCCCGCTCCGACCGTTTTGGACAAGATGAAAAAAGCCGGCGGAAATGTCATTTCCATCGGTAAAATCAGCGATATTTTTGCCGCTCAAGGGAT
>JAFVEJ010000257.1 GCA_017476085.1 Alphaproteobacteria bacterium | reverse complement strand
CCATACCGGCCTGATGTGCCAGATATTCGACGGTTTCGGGAAAAGTCATTCCCATTGCTTTTTTGACAAAATCAAAAACATTGCCGTGTTCGCCGCAGCCGAAACAATGGTAAAAATCCTTTTCTTCGCTGACGGAAAAGGAGGCTGTCTTTTCATGATGAAACGGACAGCACCCCCAATACTCGTTCCCGCGCCGCTTCAGTTTGACAACCTGGCCGACAATATTGACAATCGAAACGCGCGAGGATAACTCCTGCAAAAACGAAGGCGGAAAAAACATACGGGACTATTTGGCGGCTAAAACAGCTTTCACAATAACGGATGCTTGGCCGAAATCCATCTGGCCGGCAAACCGTTCGCGCAGGACGGCCATTACTTTTCCCATATCCTTCAATCCGGCGGCTTCGGTTGTTTTGACAACGTCGTCAACCGCGGCTTTAATCTCGGCTTCGTCCATTTGTTTGGGCAGGAATGACTGGATAATGTCAATTTCAGCCTGTTCGCTGTCAACCAGATCCTGACGATCGCCTTTCGCGTACATTGCGATGCTGTCACGGCGCTGTTTGATCATAGACTGCAGCAGCTGCAAAATGTCGTCATTGGAAATTAATCCGTCTTTGCTGGTGCCGCGGGAAGCGATATCCCGATCTTTTACAGCGGCTAAAATCAAGCGGATTGTTGAGATTTTATGAGTGTCTTTTTCCATCATCGCCGTTTTTAAGGCGGCTTTTAATTGTTCGCGCAACATTTTATACTCCTGAATAAGCGGAAAGAAACAAAACCTTTTGACATAAAACACCGTTTTTTGTTTTTTGGCAAGCTGATGTTTTTGATAACGCTTGAAGAAAAGAAACAATCTTTGTATGATAAAAAACAGGAATGTTTCGGACTTTTTCGGCAAGCCCGCCGAAAAGGTTGTTTTTTTGTTGTTAGAATCGAGGAAAAAATGCAGAAAGTGCCTATGACCAAAAAAGGGGCAGAACGCCTGCAACAGGAATTAAAGAATTTGAAAAATGTCGAACGTCCGGCGGTGATTGCGGCTATTGCGGAAGCGCGCGGTCACGGCGATTTATCCGAAAACGCCCAGTATCATGCCGCCCGTGAAAAACAAATCTTTATCGAAGGACGGATTCAGGAACTGGAATATGCCGTTTCCTGTGCGGAAGTGATTGATACGGCCGCTTTGTCCGGTGACAGCATTGTTTTCGGAGCGACAGTCGTTTTAATGGATGAAGAAACGGAAGCCGAACAAACTTATCAGATTGTCGGCCAATATGAAGCTGATCTGGAACATGGCTTGATTTCTATTCAGTCGCCGCTGGCCAGAGCTTTGATCGGCAAATCGGTCGGTGACAGCGTGGACGTGAAATCTCCTAAAGGGGCGCGTTCTTATGAAATTTTAAATGTGGAATATGTTTAAGGCAATGAAAACGGAACGAACGGAACTGATTGCCGGCGCCGTGGCTTTTTTAGCAGCGGTGTTTGTTTTTTATCTGGTCGGCGCTTCGTCCTTTTTTCACAGGAAAGCGGATACATATACGCTGTCCGCTCGCTTTAACCAAACCGAGGGGCTGACGGTTGGTAATGAAGTACGTTTGGCCGGAATTAAAGTCGGGCAGGTGATGTCTCAACGGCTGGACGATTATTACGGTGTCATAGTGACATTTTCTTTGCCGAAAGGTATCCGTTTGCCGGAAGACAGCGGCGCAGCGGTTCAATCCACTGGGCTGATCGGTTCAAAATATATTGAATTGCAGCCCGGCGGGGATGAGGAATTTTTGCCGCCCGGCGGTATGATCGAGTTTACTCAGGATTCGCCGGATCTGATGAAATTGTTGGATAAAGTCATTTCAATAGCAAAAGCGGATCGAAAGAGAGAGAAAAAATGAAAAAAAGTCCGATAGAAACCGTTTTAGGGGTCTTAGTCATTTTAGTGGCATTCTTCTTTGCCCGTTTTGCCGCCAGCAAAATTGATGCAAGGCCGCAGCAGGGATATGAAGTAACCGCCGTTTTCTCACGTTCCGGCGGTTTGGAAAGCGGCAACGATGTTCGAATCAGCGGAATTAAAGTCGGATCGGTGGTCGGTTTGGATTTAACGCCGGATTATACGGCTAAAGTAACTCTGAATATTCACGACGGTGTGAACGTTCCGGTCGATTCGACGGCGGAAGTCGCTTCCGACGGGTTGATGGGCGGCATATTTGTCAGATTGGAGCCCGGAAAATCAAAAGAATTTTTGAAGGCCGGCGATCAATTCGTTAAGGTCAAGGATTTCCGTTCGATGGAAGATATCGTCAGCGAAGTCATTTTTTTAGCTACGGGGAAAGATGATTAACGTATGAAAAAGACTTCTTTAATTTTAGGATTGGCCGGACTTTTTTTATTTCCGGAAGTTTCATCCGCCGAAGATATTTCTTTGGAACAGGTGGTTTTGCGCGGATTGGATAAAATAACCGGCCGTTTAAGCACGATGACCGTCAACGTCGGCGAAAAAACAACTTTTGGCGCATTGGACGTTTATGCGCGTGTCTGTTATACGCATCCGCCCGAAGAAACTCCGGAAAACGCGGCTTATCTGGATATCGTTGAAAATAAGGAAGAAGGGCAGCTGAAATTATTCTCGGGCTGGATGTTTTCTTCTTCTCCGGCGTTGTCGGCAATGGAACATCCGGTTTATGATGTTTGGGTATTGAAATGTCAAGGGGAGCAGGTTGCTCCTCCCGCTCCAGAAAAGCTTGTTTTGGAGCATCCGATTGAACAAATTCCCGTTCAGCCTAAATTGAAAATTGTTTTGCAGAATAAGGATGCAGAGACGGATGGCGGGGAAATACGGGAAACGGATGCACAGCAGGAAGAAAAAGATGATTCCGTCGCCGAAGCTTCCGTATCGTCAGAGGAAACGAAAAAAATGGATGACGATACCGCTCTGTCGGAGGAATAAAAAAAGCCGTTCGGTCGTTGCCGACAGCATAAAAGCATATTCCTATTAAAAAAGACTCCCGCAAAATGCGGGAGTCTTTTTTGGCAATTCACTTCTAACAGAAGGGTGAAAAGTTAACGGCCGGTTTTCTGTTTATTCAACATTGCTGCCTGAACTAAACCGCCGCTCGGCTGACCATAACCGGCAGCGAACAGTTTATTGATTTCTTCTTTGCGTTTTGCTTTTTCAGCAGCTTTAATCGGTGCTTCCACTTCTTTCTTCAGCAATTTTAAAGCTAACTGAGCATGTTTCACATTCGCATAGTCCTGTGCCTGTTTTTCTTCGTTCGGCGTCTTTGAAGCGGAAAGTTCCGCTGCTAAAATTTTACCGCCTTTAACCGCTGTATAAGTTGCTGCTGCGGCAAGCATTGT
>JAFVEJ010000256.1 GCA_017476085.1 Alphaproteobacteria bacterium | reverse complement strand
GCTGCAAAACACCGAGTGGTACCGGATCTGTGGGAAGCTCATGCTCAACGGGGGCAGATTGCCAAAGCGGTTGGTGCATTCCCGGAACGACCGTCAACCCCTCTTATACAGGAAGCGGCAGTTTGTGCGGAAGTTGCCACTGAACCACAGAGACAGATCACTCAGGTTCCATATCTGTGGAACAATAACCTAAACGTCGTATATTCTACGATGTCAAGAAACCGCGGAAAGATTGCCTAAACCCTCCCCGCGGTTTCTTTTTATTTGCGTAAAAATGCTCTGAACTCAACGGCGGTTCCCCGAAAATATCACTGCCGCCTGAGCGTTTGACGGATAAAAGAGCCTGAATCCATCAGGCTCTTTTTTGTTCTACAGCAGAAACGTTCCCCGTAAACTAAACACTGTCCCGAAATTTCTATCCCTTTTCGACGCCGGGTGCACATACAGCTGAACGTCCGGCGCAATTGTGAAAAACTGCGTGATCCCGATGTTCCAGTATGATTCAACAACTGTTTCAAATCGTCTCATCGGCGCAGCGGCATTGAAATAATCCTTGTTGACTTTGTTATAGGCGATCGCCAATCCGATCTGATCCAGCGGATTACGGTTCATAGGATCGTTATAAACGCCTCCGACAACATAAGACTGAGAAACCGGCATAACATCCCCCGTCGCCGCGTTCGCCCGCATAAAGACGCCCCATTTTTCCGATAAATTCTGCGACAGATTAATCGACCATCCGACCGTATTTTCCGGCTGAGTCTCAACGCTCGGCTGATTGTAAACCATAATGGAATATTGCCCTGACTGACCGTTGATTGTCGGCGTATAGGAAACCGATCCGAATGTTGTAAACCGGTGATCGCCCAATCCCTTGCCGGAAAGCGTCTGCCCCGACACGTTGCGCGCATTTTGCAGACCGGCCGCAAACGACCATTCGCTGTTCGGATTAAATTGGACATAAGCCCCCAAGCCCGCGATCGGATACGTTTCGCTGGCGTTCTGCGACAAAGCATAATTGATAAAGTTCGTTTGCTGATTGGAATCGTACTGCGTTCCGTCAAAGTCGTATAAAGGAAACTGACCGATCGTCACGGACAGTTTATTGTCCAACATCGTTTGGGTATAACTTAACTGATCAAACGAATTGGAATTTTCCGTAAAATCGTTGATCGAATTGGCAACGAACAAATTATTGCCGATATTTGCCGCCGTATTGCCCCAATACCGCACCGCCGTATATGAAGCATTAATCGTTCCCGATCCGAAGTCGTTGTTAAACATCTGCCAGGACAACGTCGGCGCGTAAATACTCTGTGTCGCCGTTTTGCCGCCGTTCGGCACCCCTTTCTGTCCCATCATTGAAACATCCAAAGAAAACTGCAATCCATAGTCTTTGGCCAGTTTGGATTTAAAATCATTGTAGTTTTTTTCAACATCATGCGTCCCTTTTTCCAATCGTTGCATCACATTGGACAAACGTGTTGACAGCCTGCCGGCATTGTTTAACTGTGGTTCGATTTCCATAACGGAAACCGTTTCCATTTCTTCAACAACCATTGTCTGCGCCAAAGCCGGAAAAGAAAACACCGCCAAACAAGCTAACGTTAAAGCAGGCGTTAAAAACAGATCTTTATCTTTTATTTTTTTCATAAGAGCCCTCTCAAAATAAAACAAATCGGAAAAGAAAATAAAACAGTCAAAATAAAATAAAAACATGACAACTCATATATACAACACTTTGAATACATTCGATTTATTATAAAAACCAAGTCTATCTGTAAAATATTTTCAATCTTCTTTAGCCTTCTTTCCCGAAAAGAATTTTTTCTTTTTTTCGTATTCATTTTTCAGGAGGAAATAAATATGTTATTAGGTACTCGTTATCCGACATTGGCTTTTCACACGGGCGGCACGGGACAGGCCGATGACGGTATTCCGCCGCAGCCGTT
>JAFVEJ010000255.1 GCA_017476085.1 Alphaproteobacteria bacterium | reverse complement strand
TTTTTTATTAATATCTCAGCTTCAACCACTCTTTATAAGGCATCCCCTGTAAAATCAGTTCTATCGGAAAAGCCTTTCCATCCGGCGTAACGGAAAGCCGCAACACAGGATTATTCTCTTTTTTCCTAACCGCTTTTTCCAACTGGCCGGCCGTTTCTTCAGGAACATAGAAACGACTGACATTGTCATAGAAATGATCATACCAGCAATAGCCGTTAATAAAAGCTCTGCAATCCGCCCGTCTTTCCAAAACGATTCGACCGGAAGAAGCGCAGAAAAAAGCTTCGCGTTTTTTCCAACGCAATTCTTTGTCTTCTGTTTTACATTCAGACGGAAAAGAATCATAGTCCACCGCCACCGACAAATAATGACCGGCTAAAATATCCCGAGGATCGTAACCGCGCACGGGCAAATCTATTTTGGTTCCCTGCGAAATCATAGACTGCACCGAAAGCGTCCATCCCAGCAAAATGAAGACAGGCAGAAACAATAAAATCTTTGTTTTAAGCATGTTCCACCTCTCCGGCTGAAATCTTTTGTTTCAAATAACCGTCCGCTTTATAACATCCGTAGGCAATGCCCAGAATGACAATCCCCGAAAAAATCATTCCGATCCCCGTGTAAAGCAGCGATCCGAACAATTCAAAGAATGCGGTCAATATTCTGAAAGCCGTAACGACACCCAATATGCGCGCTTTCTTTTCCTGCTGGAAACAATAAGCCACAAAAATAAAACAGATCAACAGCAGCAATTCGGAAAAATAAATTATGTCTTGACTCAGCGGGAATAAGAAAAACAACGCATACACCCCCGTAACGATCCAAAGAGATTGCTTTTCTTTTTGGTTAAAATCCGCACATTTCCAAACGAACGCGGCAAACCCCATAGCTGTCAGACAAAACAATCCCTTAACCGTCGTTACCGTTGTCGGATCGAAAACTTCGAAACGATGCCGGCTGCAAAATAAAAACAAAAGACCGAAAACAAACAATCCCGTACGCAGCGGCACAACGAATAAAGCCGCTTTTTCTGTGCGGGAAATCATAAAAAACACCGCGACACACAGGAATGAAAAATACAGCGGCGAAGAAAGAAAATAATTTCGTATGAACCGAAGAACTTCTTCTCCCCAGGGCGAGGCTAAAGCAGCACAGATGAAAATGGTTTCCCATATCCATCCGAACAATACCCGTTTTGTTAAAAACAACAACGGGAAAGCCAATCCTGACCAGAATAAAAAGGCCTTATACGTATCGCTTTTCAAATGATAGACCTGACCGACCAAGCCTATCGCCGCAAAAAGAAGCAGCATAAAAAAGAACAGCCCGGCATCAAACCCCGTTGGGTGTTTTTTTTCAATCAACGGCAAAGCGCTGCCCGATGCGATTAAAAGACCGAACATCCCGCCTAATTTTACCGCCGGCGGAATATTGTACCAGTTTGACGCAACAATCGCCGCAATTCCGCATGCAATTGAAAAAACGCCTAAAAACACAATAATAGAAAATAATGAAAGAAATGGCCTTTTTTCTTGTTCAAACGCAATAATCTCCTGCGCCTGCCGAGCCGAGATCAATCCTTTATCAACCCAGTTTTGAGTTTTTCTGAAAATTGAAGACATTTTGCTCTTCCGCCGATATTAATTTTGAGTTGATTCTATTATATTTTTATTTTATTGTCACTAAATGTTTTAAACTGTCCTACAGGGGATTTACTAATGAAAAAATTATTAGCTTTGGCTGCTTTCGCAGTCGTTTTTTCCGCTTCTTCCGCATTTGCCGTCGACAGCACGGGCTGCGGTTTGGGATCCATTATCTTTAAAGGTCAATCCGGTCTTCTTTTCCAAACGCTGGCCGTCACCACAACCGGCTCTTTCGGCAACCAGACCTTCGGTATTTCCACCGGAACGTTAGGCTGCGATCAACATGGGCGTATCACCGGCGGAACGGGAAAAGTGTTGGCTTTTCTGGAAAAAAATCTGGAACAATTCGCGGTTGACGCTGCGCGCGGTCACGGAGAAACAATCGACACGGTCGCCGTTTTGATGGGCGTTTCTTCCGACAAAGCCGGCGAAACGATTAAAGAAAACTTTGCATTCATTTTCGACAGTCATGATGTTTCCGCCGTCACGGTTACGCTGAAGGTTTCCGAACTGTTGGCTTAATCTGATTAAGAGGCAAAAGGCTTTTTTAAAATGCGTATTGCCTTCGGATTATTAATATGGCTCTGTCTTGGCGGGATATCCGTCGCGGCAGAGCCGTTTTCTTTGTCTGAAGAACAACTGTCTTACCTTGATCTTTTACAGCAGGAGGCGGAACGTCAAAAGCTGGCGGAAAATCCGCAATGGCGTGCATTAATGCACTTTCACAGCCGCTGGCTGTCAAAAGAAAGCACCATTGATTCTCCT
>JAFVEJ010000028.1 GCA_017476085.1 Alphaproteobacteria bacterium | reverse complement strand
TGTAATTTAGTACCGCCAAGTATAAGATTTCGGGACGAACGTTAAAATGAGATTTTTTCATTCCTGGCAAAAAATACCGCCGGCTTATCAAAACGCCGTCATAGCGATCGGCAATTTTGACGGATTCCACAAAGGGCACCGTGCCGTCGTCGAACAAGCCGTCAAAATCGCCCGCGAAGAAGACCGTCCCGTCGTTTTAATGACTTTTGAACCTCATCCCAGCGGTTTTTTCCGTCCCGGCGGCCGGACATTCAGAATAACGCCGATCCGTTCCAAAGTCAGGGCCATCAGCCTATTGCCGATTGACGGATTTTGTGTTTTTCCTTTTAACAAAAGCTTTGCGGAAATGAGCGCTAAAGATTTTGTCGAAAATGTTTTAATCAAAGGACTCCATGCCGCCCATATCGTCGTCGGCGAAGATTACGGGTTCGGCAGGAACAGACAAGGCGATGTGGCCTATATGCGCAGAAGCTATCCCGAATTGCCCGTCACGGCGGTCAAAAAACTGCGCGATCAAAATGGAGAAATCATCTCTTCATCCAGAATCCGTTCTTTTTTGCGTGACGGAGAAGTCGAAAAGGCTTCGGGATTGATGGAACATCCGTTTGAAATAGAAGGATACGTTATTCACGGCGCCCGGCTGGGTCGAAAAATCGGGTTTCCGACAATTAATATTGATCCGGCCGATTCCATTTTGCCCAGAATCGGCGTTTATGCCGCATCCGTCGAAATAGACGACAAACGTTTCAAAGCCGTCGCCAACATCGGCTTCAGACCGACCGTCAACGGGAAAAACGTTTTATTGGAAGCTCATCTTTTAGGTTTTGAAGGCGACGTATACGGTCGGCGGCTGCGCGTACAGCTGTTAACGTTTATCCGCCCCGAAGTTCATTTCAATTCTCTTGAGGAACTGAAAGCTCAAATTATAAAGGATTCCGAAACAGTGGAAAGGATTTCCAGATGAAAAAAGGGTTGCTTTGCGCTTTGGCCGTCTTTTTAGCTGACCAACTCAGCAAAATTTTTGTTTTAAGTTATTTCTCAGACCATCTCTCCCCTGTCAGAATAACTTCTTTTTTTAATTTTGTATTGGCCTGGAATAAAGGCGTCAGCTTTTCCATGCTGCACTCCGACCATCCTGCCATGCCCTGGATTTTGATCACGGTTTCCCTTTTAATCTGCGCCGTCATTCTGCATTGGATGAGTATGGAAAAGAACCAATCTACCATCAACTGCTTTGCTTTGATTGTCGGCGGCGCGTTAGGCAATGTCGCGGACAGGATCCGTTTTAAAGCCGTTGTCGATTTTCTGGATTTTCATATAGGTTCTTATCATTGGCCGGCTTTTAACGTTGCGGACAGCGCCATTTGCGTCGGCGCGGGGATTATTCTGATATGGAATTTGTTTTTCGTCCCGATAGAAAAATTGTCCGAAACCGAAAAGGAAAAGAAAAATGACAACCTCAACCCCTGACATTTTCCGCCATATAATCGGCCAACCCGATGTTGCGCGGCTGAAAAAAAGTAAAACAGCGCTTTTGATGATTGAGTTTCAGGAAGAACATTTTACGGGGGCGCTGCCCGTTGAAAAAAACGACGCCTTTATTTCTTTGGCTGTCAAAGCAATGGATTGGGCGGATAAAAATAAAATTTTGACCGTTCATATTTATCATCAGGCCAAAAGTCCCGCCGGATTGGTTTTTGCGCCTGAAAGCATCGGCATCGCTTTTCATCCTCCGGTTTTACCCCGCAAAAAACATTTGACCCAAGTCAAATATGCCGACAGCGCTTTTTCGGGATCGGCTTTGCATGCTATTTTACAGTCGGAAGGAATAGACACTTTGATTTTAACGGGAATGACAACCTCTTCCTGCATTACTGCGACAGCTCACGATGCCTGGGTGCTGGGATATAAATGTATCGTTGCCGCAGATTTGACGGCATCGCGCGATATTATGTCTTGGGACGAATCCCGCGTCATTCCCGCTGCAAAAATGCAGGAAACGGCGCTGTCAAACATCGCCGATAAATATGCTCGGGTGATGAATTTTGCGGAAATTACTGCTCTCCCTCTCGAAAAATAAGGAAATACGATATGAAATTTTTTTGCGTTCTGCTGCTTTTGTTTTTAATTGTTT
>JAFVEJ010000254.1 GCA_017476085.1 Alphaproteobacteria bacterium | reverse complement strand
GTTCAGCCGTCAAAGCGATCAAAGCCGGCGCGAAAGAATATATTCCTCTGCCGCCGGATGCCGAACTGATAGGCGCCGTTTTATCCGCTTTTTCCATGCAGACGACCCCTGTTGTTTACAAAGACGCCGCTATGGAAAAAGTCCTTCAGCTGGCCAAACAAATTGCCCCTTCCACCGCCAGCGTGCTGATCACCGGCGAATCCGGAACCGGTAAGGAAGTCATCGCAAAATACATTCATGCCAATTCCAAGCGGTCTTCCGCCCCGTTTGTCGCGGTCAACTGCGCCGCCATTCCCGAAAATCTGTTGGAATCGGAATTGTTCGGCTATGAAAAAGGCGCTTTTACCGGCGCTATTGCCCGTCGTATCGGTAAATTTGAAGAAGCGGACGGCGGTACGCTCTTGCTGGATGAAATCAGTGAAATGGACATCCGTCTTCAGGCCAAACTGCTGCGTGTGCTGCAGGAACGTCAGATTGACCGTATCGGCGGCAAAAAGCCGATTAATGTTGATGTGCGGATATTGGCAACTTCCAACCGCAATATGCAGCAGGAGGTTTTAAATAAAACATTTCGCGAAGACCTTTATTTCCGTTTAAACGTCGTCAATATCGCCATTCCGTCCCTGCGCCGGCGCAAAGACGACATTCTTCCTCTGGCAGATTATTTCATCAAAAAATATTCGGAAATGAACGACATCCCCGTTAAGCCGCTGTCTGAAAAAGCGGCGGATATGATGCTGGCTTACGGATGGCAGGGCAACGTGCGCGAGCTGGAAAACACCATTCACCGCGCGGTTCTGTTATCCACGGGAAGTGAAATAGAACCGGAAGCGATTATGCTTGCCAATCCGACAGAAACGCCATCGGAAACATCCGCCGCATCAGACAATATGGTCGGACGAACCGTCGCCGACGTTGAAAAAGATCTGATCATCAGCACATTGAAACACACGTTAGGAAACAGAACACATGCGGCAAACATTCTGGGCATTTCCATCCGCACTCTGCGCAACAAGCTGAAACAATATATGGAAGAAGGAACGGAAGTCCCCGCCGCCCCGAACGATTTCGGATAAAGGACATAAATGGCAAACGAACCCGTCAAAGCAGGCTCCATTCCCTCGCCGGCAAACATTAAACAAGGCCTTTTTTCCATAGGAAGACGGTCGGATATCGCTTTGGCGCTGGGCATCGTTTTGATGCTGGTCATTTTGATTCTGCCGCTGGCGCCTTGGCTGTTGGACGTGGCCTTAGCGTTGTCATTGACCTTTTCCGTTTTGGTTTTAATGACTTCCATTTTTATTGAAAAGCCGATTCAGTTTACGTCTTTTCCGTTGGTTTTATTAATCACGACTCTATTTCGATTGGCGCTGAACCTGTCTTCCACCCGTTTAATTCTGGCCAACGGCTACAGAGGTCCCGAAGCTGCCGGTCATGTCATTGCCGCGTTCGGCGGATTTATTATGAGCGGCAATTTCATCATCGGCGTGATCGTGTTCGCCATTTTGGTTTTGGTCAACTTTATGGTCATTACCAAAGGTTCCGGCCGTATCGCAGAAGTCGCGGCCCGTTTTGCTTTGGACGCGATGCCCGGCAAGCAAATGGCAATTGATGCGGATTTGTCTTCCGGTTTGATTGACGAACCCGAAGCCCGCAAACGCCGTGACGAACTTTCGCAGGAATCCAGTTTTTACGGAGCTATGGACGGTGCTTCCAAATTCGTGCGCGGAGACGCGATCGCCGGCCTTGTCATTACGGCGATCAACATCATTGCGGGAATCTTAATCGGCGTTCTGCAGCAAAACATGCCATTTATGAAAGCGGCCAATACTTATATGCGCTTAACGGTCGGTGACGGTCTGGTTTCACAAATTCCCGCTCTGATCATTTCCGTTGCGGCCGGTATTATGGTTTCCAAGGCGGGCATTTCCGGCGGCACGGAAAAAGTTTTGTTCGGCCAGCTGTCTCATTATCCGAAAGCGCTCGGTATGACATCTTTTTTGGCGTTTATGCTGGCGACGCTGCCCGGCACGCCTGCCGCGCCGTTTTTATTTTTAAGCGTCGTCACCGGAACAACGGCTTATTTCCTGATTCGTCAGCAGCAAAAAGCAAAAGAGGAAGCCGAACGGATGTTGTTGGAACAACAGCCGGAAACACCGCCGCCGATTGTGGAAGAACCTATCTCCAGCGTATTGAAAATGGATTTAGTGCGTCTGGAATTGGGTTACAGCCTGCTTTCCCTGATCAATGACACGTCCAATCGCCGACTGACCGATCAAATCAAAGCTTTAAGACGCGCTTTGGCTTTGGAAATGGGATTTGTCATGCCGTCCGTTCGTATTCAGGACAATATGCGTCTGCCTCCGAATACCTATGTCATTTATATCAAAGAAACAGAATCCGGACGGGGTGAACTGCGTCCCAATAAATTACTTGTCATGGATCCGCGCGGTGAAGAGATCGCGTTGGAAGGAGAAAAAACGAAAGAACCGACTTTTGGTCTGGCCGCGATGTGGATTGATATGACGGCCAGAGAAGACGCAATGTTCCGCGGTTACACGGTTGTTGACTGCCCTACAATCATCACGACGCATATTACCGAACTGGTCAAAGCAAACATGTCCGAACTGCTGAGTTATGCGGAAACGCAAAAACTGCTGCAGGAACTGGATAAGGATCAACAAAAACTGGTTGAAGAACTGATTCCCAAGAAAATCACCATCGGCGGCGTACAGCGCATTTTACAAAACTTGCTGACGGAACGCGTATCGATTCGCGATTTGCCGACAATTTTGGAAGGCATATCCGAAGCATGTTCGGTTACGCAAAGTTTAATGGTTATTACGGAACATGTCCGCACGCGTTTATAGCGCCAGATTTCAAATGCGGTTGCCGGACCGGACGGCATTATTCCTTTGGTGACTTTATCGGGCGAATGGGAACAAAATTTTGCCGAGTCTCTTTCCGGACAGGGCGAAGAAAAGCAACTTTCCATGGCTCCCACTCAAATTCAAAAATTTATTTTGCGTATCCGTCAAGTCTTTGAAGACCTGGCAGCCCGCGGAGAATCGCCGGTTTTGCTGACCAGTCCGGGAATTCGTCCTTATGTCCGTTCAATTATTGAGCGCTTTCGCCCGACAACTGTGGTAATATCGCAGAATGAGATTCATCCGCGTGCAAAAATCAGAACGGTAGGACAAGTTTAGAGAACTGTAAATGAAGATTAAAACCTATACCGCCCTGACAATGTCCGAAGCTATGGACCTGCTGCGCCATGAGCTGGGGGAAAACGCGATTATCGTGTCAACTCAGCGATTGGGAACGGGTGCGGTAATACGTCTGACAGCGGCTTTAGAAGAAAACGACCGCGACATTGAAATCGAACAGCTGTATAACGACGAAGAACCTCAGGAAACGGAGCTGCAGCGCGCCGTTCGGGAAATATTGGCTTATCACGCCCTGCCCGAACCGTTAATTGAAAAAATCGTCCTGCATGTAAAAGAGTCTAAAAACAAAAGTTCTCTGGTATCTTTCGCTTCCGCTTTGGACACGGTCTTCAGTTTTCATCCGCTGCCCGAACAGATTAAAGGGCAGGCTTTTATGCTGACCGGCGCGGCAGGCAGCGGAAAAACCGTCATTACAGGCAAGTTAGCCACCCGAGCTTGCTTATCGGGACATAAAGTCGGCCTGATTTCAGCGGACTCCGTACGCGCCGGCGCCGCCGAACAACTGGTTGCTTTTACAAACATTCTGGATATCACGCTTTTAAAAGCGCGTTCTCCGGAAAATTTACAGTCTCATATTACCGTTTTGCGCAGGACTTGCGATCTGATTTTCATTGATATGCCGGCGTTTAACCCGTTTCAGCCGACCGACATGGAATATCTGACCGATTATATTGAAGCGGCAGACGCTTTGCCCGTCATGGTCATGCCGGCGGGAATCGATCCGCTGGAATCTATGGAAACAGCGGAAGCCTTTGCCGAAGCCGGCGCAATTTATTTATTGGCGACGCGATTGGATGCCGCCCGACGCTTCGGCGGCGTATTGGCGGCGGCGGATGCCGGCCGTTTGACGCTGTGCGAAGCCAGCATGAGTCAAAACATTACCCGG
>JAFVEJ010000253.1 GCA_017476085.1 Alphaproteobacteria bacterium | reverse complement strand
GGAAGCTTCCGTCGGTAACCCGATCGACGTTGTCGGCGATGCGAAAGCCGACCGCTATGAAAACGCTTTGCGTGTCCTGTGTGAATCCGGCGAATACAAGAACATCATCGTTCTGTTGACCCCGCAGATGTCCACTGAGCCGAACGAAACGGCCGAAGCGGTCATCAAATTGGCCAAACAGTACAAAGACGTCAATATTTTCTGCTCTTTCATCGGCGGTGCGCGCGTTCGTGAAGCGGTCAATATGCTGAAAGCCGCAAACGTTTTGAAGTACGACTATCCGACAGACTGCGTCCGCCTGCTGGGCCTGATGAAGGCGCAGATGGCGTTCAAGGGTATGAAGGACGTTAAAGCCGAATTGTCCGAAGTTCCGGCCGATATCCGCGAAGACGTCAAGAAAGCCGTCGCCGACGGTCTGGCTTCCCTGCCCCAGTCCACGATGAACAAGATTATGGATCATTACGGCATCGATTATCCGAAGTGCGGCAACTTCACCGACAAGGCGGAAGCTCTGGCATTCTGCAAGAAGCTGTTCCCCGCCCCCGTCGTTTTGAAACTGTCCGCTCCGGACGCTTTGCACAAAACGGAAATGAAGGGAATTTACCTGAACATCGACGACGAAGCGAAATTCAACGCAGCTTTCGACGAATTGACCGCGACGATTGCCAAGTTCGAATTGAAGAACGCCAGCGTTCTGATTCAGGAAATGATCGTCAAAGCCACCGAAACGATTATCGGCGTGAACTCCGATAAAAACTTCGGCCGCGTGATGATTTTCGGCACGGGCGGCATCTACACGGAAGTTATGCGCGATACGACGATGCGCATTCTGCCGGCCGACGACTTTGACGCGATGATCAAGGAAACGAAAGTCGGTACCATTTTGAACGGCGTCCGCGGCGAAGAACCGAAAGCGGTCGGACCTTTGGCCGAAACGCTGAAAAAGGTTCAGAAGCTGGTTTTGGAAATCCCCGAAATCAAATCAATCGACGGCAATCCGGTTTTGGTTACCAAAGACCGCGCCGTTGTCGTTGACTTCAAAATGTTGCTGAAATAAGCAACTTGCCTTTAACGAAAGAGCTGCTTGAAAAAGCGGCTCTTTTGTGTCAGGATTTCCGGACTTGTATAAGAGGAATCCTAATTCATCAGAGGACGTAAAAAAAAATGAAAAAACTGTTTTTATCCTTGGCCGCAACGCTTGCTTTATCCGGTTGTGTTGTTTGGACGCCCGTTTCCAATATGACGGATCTGTCCAAAGTCGATTTCACGAACAGCTATGAATTCAAAGAAGGATTGGATTGCTCTTATGCCGCATTCGGCATTATTCCGGTAACGCACGGCGCGCAATTTATCGAGGCGGTTCAAGACGGGGACATATCCAAAGTCCTATACGTTGAACACGACTTTCAATTTTACGGATTGTTCGGCCGCCATTGTATTCACGTTTACGGAAAATAACAAAGATTTTTCAACAAAAGAGCCGCTCGGTTGAGCGGCTCTTTCCTAATAAATATAAGGAATTGATCATAATGGATATTGACTTTTCAACAATTTGCTTTATTGATTGCACACCCGATTATCCGTATGCGGATCCTGATGCCGTATGCGAAGAATTGCGTGAAATGCACTATCGATTATATAGTCGATATGATTCGCATATCATCCGGCCGTTCTCTTTTGAAAAAAAATATCCCTTATTATCTCCGGACGGACAATATTTTTACCTTTATGAAGCGAATGGAAACAATCGCTTCGGAAGCGATACGATGAATTCTTTATATCTGTATTATGAAGCCCTTCAAAATATCAGATATGAGATGATCAAGTGTGGAAGAAATCCGGAATCAGAAATGGAAAACAGTAGAAGAAACATAATCTATCGTCCGGGAAATTTCATCATTTTTCCTAAAAAAGATAAAAAAGTCAGCATTAACGTTGCACGCGGAAATTACAGAGGAAAAATCAAAGACCGGTTCGATTTAACTTTGGATTGCATAAAGAAACAATATGAAAGCCGGGATAATAGTCTGTCTTGGATTTTACAGGAATATTGGGATGAATTTTTTGGCCGTTTTTATGATTTTAACGAATATGTTCATTTTTTCATGTTGGAAGATTACCTTGATGAAAAAAATGAAGTCATACGTTTAATTGATAACGAGGAGCATATATTACCGAAAACTTTGGAAGAATATGATGAATATATTAAACGGATTTCCAGCATCATTGATAAAAGGACACAAAAAATC
This sequence comes from Alphaproteobacteria bacterium, assembly GCA_017476085.1. The sequence goes on along the minus strand of JAFVEJ010000253.1, from coordinate 8,185 downwards.
CTAAATAGGTTAAAATCTAAAATATAAAGAAACAAACACCTTTTCATTTGTAAAACAGGCAAAAGTTTTAAAACATTTTTTGATACGGATTCCGCCCTTTCCTTTTTTACATTTTTTTGATACACCAAAAGAAAAGGAGGCTTTGCCCATGAAAACATTTTTGAAAATATCCGTCGGTATTGTTATTGTTGCCGTTATCGGTTTGTTCGGCGTTTATATGGGTCGCAACGCGCTGATCAAACATTCCGTTGAAAAAGTGGCCCCTAAGTACTTACAAACGTCTGTCACCCTTGAAGAAGTCGATTTTCAACCTTTTCAGGGACATGTTATGCTTAAAAATTTACGCATCGAAAATCCAAAGGGATTTTCTGAAAACGATTTGTTTTCTTTAGGGCTTATCACCGTTGATTTACAACCCAAAACATTGTTAAGCAACAAAATCATTATTAATAAAATTTTGATTGATACGGTGGCCGCCCGCTATGAAATTGCAAACGGTACAAACAACATTGCCGTCATTCAAAAAAATGTCGCCGGAAAACCGAAACAGAACGCTCAAAAAGCTTCTCCCTCATCTGATAAAACGAACGACAAACCTGCAAAATCTGTCATTATCAAGGATTTTACTCTTAAAGATGCGACAGTTTCCGCCTCTGTTTCCGGAGTCAGCATGACATTGCCTTTACCAACGATTCATATGACGGGTATCGGTGAAGACAAGCCATCCACTCTTAAGGAAGCATTTACCTCCATTATAAACGTCTTTTCAGCAGAAACGTTGAATGCCATAGCAAATGCTACAGCCGAAGCGCTTAAATCCGGGGCAGATTCTTTGGGAAAAATATTGAAACAGTTGTTTTAATATTCAAATCAAAACCCTTCTTCGGAAGGGTTTTTTATTGCCAACTATTTAACGAAAAAATTTAAATAATGAAAAAGCTTTTTCAGAGCGTAAAAAGTCCGGAATATCGGATGCCGGAATCGGTTTGCTGATATAGTATCCTTGAATAATATCACACCCCTGCTGTTTCAGCAGTTCAAGCTGCTCCTTTGTTTCAACACCTTCGGAAACAATCTCCAGCCCTAACGTATGACCTAAATTGATAATGGCATGGGCAATCTCGGCATCATCATAATTATGCGTCATATCACGCACAAAAGACTGATCGATTTTTAAACGATCTACGGCAAAGCGTTTTAAATAGCTTAATGAAGAATATCCCGTTCCGAAATCGTCAATAGCCAGTTTAATTCCAACACGAGACAAACGAGATAAAATGTTATCGGCTTTGCGGGCATCCTGCATAACGACGCTTTCTGTTAATTCCAGCTCCAACCGTTCGGGGGCGACACCGCTATCCGATAAAATTTTTTCGATAGTGCCGGCTAAATCTTCCTGCTGAAACTGAATGGCCGACAAATTAACCGCGATTGATATTTTCGGCAATCCCATCTCGTCCCAAAGCTTTATATGGCGCAAAGCTTCTTTTAAAATCCAATCGCCCAAAGGAATAATCAGCCCCGTATCTTCTGCGATCGGAATAAACCGCATCGGAGACACCATGCCGCGCGTCGGATGGAACCAACGAACCAACGCTTCCGCAGCATTGATTCTGCCTGTTCTGACATCCAGTTGAGGCTGAAAGTACAAAGCAAATTCTTTTTGTATCAACCCCTTGCGCAAATCCCGTTCCAACGTCAGCCGATCTTCCGTTTCTTCGTTCATTTCCTGGGAAAAGAAGAAGTAACTGTTCGGCGAGGAATGAGCTGCCGTTCTTAAAGCCATATCTGCAAAATTCACCAGTTTTTCCGGTTCCGTTCCGTCATCCGGAAAGATCGAAATGCCGACGCAGGCTCCGACATTAACTTCCGTTCCGTTTAAAATAATCGGCGACAGTATTGTTTCAATCATTGTACGAGCGCTTAAAGCCGCCGTTTCGGCATTCGGAATGTCTTCAATAATCATTGTGAATTCATCCCCGCCGATACGGGCGACAAAGGCATCGCCGGCTGTCATTTTCAACAATCGTTCCGCAACGGTTTTTAAAAGAATGTCTCCGGCGGCATGACCCAAAGTGTCGTTAATTCTGTTAAAATTCGTTAAATCGGCAAAGATTAAAGCAACTTTTTTATGACGTTTTTCTGCCCGTTTTAAAATCTGCTTCAGTTGTTCATGAAACAAGCGGCGATTCGGCAAACCGGTCAGCTGGTCATAATTGGCCAGATGTATAATCTGACCTTCCGCATTTTTACGTTCTGTCACATCTTCACGCGCGATGACGCAATAGGATAATCCTTTATCTGCCCTTAAAATAGGAGTGATTCTTTGATCTACCGTGTACAAAGAGCCGGATTTGTGACGTTCAACGATTTCCCCCTGCCACCTTTTCCCGGCACGCAACGCTTCCCACATTTCATTGTAAAAAGCGTCATTTTGCAGATCCGTCTTTAAAAAGGGCAATCTGCGCCCCAGCACTTCTTCCTGCCGATAGCCGCTGGACGAACAAAAAGCCTCATTAACCCATACGACATTAGCTTTATCATCTGTAATTATAAAAGCGTTTGCGGACGTTTCCAAAGCTGCGCGCTGAAGCCTTAAATTTTGCTGATCCGCTGCAAACTGCATTGCCATAGCGATACGCAAAGAAAACGTTTCCAAACGTTGTATGGTCACTTTATCCAGCTTTCCCAATCCCGAATGGATTTCTAAAACGCCCTCAGCCCCCTCATGCGTCATTAAGGGAAAAACGATTATCTGCCGGGTATGTTCCCGTCCGTCCGCATCAACGACTTTGTCGTCCAGCAGTTCTACCACGACCGTGCGTTTGGTTCGAATGGCCTGCCCGGTCGGACCGAATTTTTCCGTCAGATCATCCCAACGGATCGGTTTTGTCGGGAATCCTTCCGACAATTTGCCGGCGACAGCTTCAACACAAACAGAACCGTCTGTTTCTTTTTTGCCGATCCACACCAAAGGACAGCCCAGTAAATCAACAATTTTTTCACATAAAAACGAACAAAATTCCTGATATGTCTGACCGCGTATGACTCGACGCAGCGTCGCATGAAGAATATTATCCATACTTTCGGACATTTGTCGGCGGGAAATATCGCGCAGCTGACAAACGTATTCGGACGCACACCGTGTCAAAACGATTTCAACGGGAAACTCTGTATCGTCTTTTTTCAGCCCGACGGCCTCAATCATATTGGACTGATCAAGATGATCGAGCATGCCCTCTAAAATTCCGAAAGGAATTTGTTTATGATCATTTTGGGGCAAAACAAGCTGCACCGGCTTATTGTTTAATTCGTTGTTTTCATAACCGAATAAACGATGAGCCGTGACATTTGCCTCAAGGATTATTCCCTTGAGGTCAATTTTAAGAATGGCGTTTGAGTTGTTTTTTAACAACGAAACCAGTTTCAGCCCCCTCTGATAGAATTATAAGTATTGTTCTTATAACTTATGATTTTAAAAAATAAAAGAAAATTCATCGTTCCGTTATAAAAAATATGCCGCTTTTCTTTTAAGCGTTGATTTTTATGAACGGGCGCGGTAAAAATTATGATCTAAAACCTTGAATAATTTCAGAGTACGCTATGTCTAAAAGTTCTGTTTTGGGGATTATTTTGGGATGGGGCATTGTTTTTGCCACCATTCGTATTGCTACTCCGGACATTTCGATGTTCTGGGATACCGGCAGTTTTCTATTGGTTATCATCGGCCCGTATTTTTCAATGCTGATGGGATATAAAGGATCCGAAGTCAATTTGGCAAACAAAAAATGGCTTTCCATCTTTAAAAACAAAGGAGAAGCCCCCGCTTCTTATAAAGACGAAGTCGGCCGTTTTGTCCGATGGGCCTACATTACGCAAAAAAATGGATTGCAGGGCTTGGAAAACGATGCTTTAAGTTCGGTCGGAGAAGACGATCAATTTTTAAAATACGGCGTGGAATTGGTCATTTCCGGCTATACCGGCAACGAAGTCCGTGAAATTTTGAAAGAAGCCGCTTACAGCGCTTATCAGCGCGAAGGGAAACCGGCTGAAATTTTAACAAATATCGGAGCTTACGCGCCGGCGTTCGGTATGGCCGGAACATTGATCGGTTTGGTTGTTATGTTGGCGAATATGGGGGCGGATGCGTCGGCAATCGGTTCCGGTATGGCCGTGGCTTTGATTACAACATTTTACGGCGTGCTGTCTGCCCGTCTGATTTACTTGCCGGCCGGCATTAAACTGACCGCCCGTTCTGATGACGCTTTGTTTCGCAATCTGCTGGTTGCGGAAAGTCTTGTTTTGTTGGCAGAACGCAAAAGCCCGCGATACATTCAAGATAAACTGAATGCATTTCTTGACCCGTCTCAACATTTCCTGATCGATCGTGATATGGAGCGTTAATAAGGATTTTTCGTATGCCCGTGCCTCCAAAAAAGAAAGAAGTTAATACTGACGACTGGCAAGGAACATACGGTGACTGCGTAACGTTGTTGCTGTGTTTCTTTGTTATGTTGTTGGCCGCTTCAAAAATGGATACCGTTATGTTTGAACAGATTCGTTCGGGTATGACGCGCGAATTTATGGATCGGCAGGTCGATAAACCGGTAGCACTGCTCAGATCCGACCTCGATGACGATTTGCGCGCTTTAAAAATGGATGAAACAACAACGCTGGGCAGCGATCATATGGGATTAATCCTTGACATTGAATCGGACACTTTTTTTAACAGCGGCTCTGCTGTTTTAAAAGCCAATGCTACTCCTGTTTTAAGGCGCTTGGCATCAACATTAAAAGCCACACGGTACAACATCTTCAGATTTGAAGTTCAAGGCCATACGGATGATTCGCCTATTCACACGGATCAATTCCCGTCAAATTGGGAATTGTCAGCGGCCAGAGCCTCGGCCGTAACACGTTTTCTGATTGATAACGGAATAGACCCTACTCGTTTGCGCGCTGTCGGATTAGCGGACAATCAGCCTCTGTATCCAAATCGTAACGCCTACGGCGAACCTATTCAGCATAATCAGCAGCGGAATCGCCGGGTTCGTCTGCGTATGGACCCCGTTTATAAATAGCTTTTCAAGACAGAAACGCTGACAATTCCGCTTCCAAAACAGCTAGTTCATACGGCTCCGAAAGCCTATGTCCGCTATTTTTTAAAACGATTACTTTAACGTTTTCTGTTTTTGCGCAATCCATTATTTCAAAAGCTGTTTTAATCGGAACGCAATTATCCTGCTGACCATGAATTAAAGTGATCGGACAATCAATGTCCAAACTCCCCTTTCCATTCAAAAGCAGGTACTTTTTTGCATCTTCAAACAACGTTACTGTCCAAGGATCCCCCTGCTCTGTCCAACCGTTTGGCGTGTAAATCACGCCTTTGTCGTGGATTTCCTTTTTCTGTTTTTCAGAAAAAGAGTTCCAGACATCAATTGTAAAATCGGCGGCGGCAGCCAAACCGACAACCGCTTTTATCCGTTTTGGTCGCATTCGGGCCGCCAGCAAAGAAATACATCCTCCCATATAGATGCCGACCTGGATTAAATCTCGCTGTGTCACCCGATCAATAATTTCCAGTGCATTTTCCAACCAGATTCCGATTGTTCCGTCGGTATATTTTCCCGAAGAATCCCCATGACCGATAAAATCAAAAGCCGTATAACCGATTTGATTTCTTTTGCAAAAATCTTCCAAGAAGAGTGACTTCGAAGCATTCTTGTCCGACAGCGTGCCATGCATAAACAAAACTTCCGTTTCTTTTTGCCCCGGAACATGCCGAAAAGAAAGCTTTTGATCATTTTGAAGAAACAGAAAATCATCCATTGTTACAACCCCGAAAACAAATCATCGTCATCAGCTGCGGATGTTTCTTTTTTTGATTCTTCTTTTTTATCTTCTGCTTTTTCCGCTTTTGGTTCGTCTTTTTTATCGCCGCTGAACAATCCTAATATTTTTTTCTTTTTAGGCTGAATTTCTTTCTTTTGTCCCCATTCATCAGCCAGTTTTTTGCCGGCATCCCGAATTTCCTTATCCAGATTTTCATCCAGCATCTGCATTGCTTCCGAAACGGCGGGCAAAGACGCCTCATCCGCATATTTTTTAGCCAACAACATCAATTTGTAACATTCCGCCAAATCCGGTTCGGTGCCGTTTCCTTCGCAATACAAGGGAGCCAATCTGTAAAAAGCGATCGGATTGTTTTTGCCGGCCAGTTTTTTGTAAATATTGATGGCTTCCTTAGGATTTTCATCCAAGCCTTGTCCTAAAACATATAAATCCGCCAACCCCAGCTGTGCGAGAGGATCATCCGTTTTTTGTTTTAAAGCGGCTTCAATCTCCGAAAAATCATCCGCTCTTACCGCTTTATTCAAATCCCGCCGGGATATTCCTGCCGCAACCAGCAGTTCCTGCAGATCCGTTTGAACAGTGATCTGAATCTGTTCCTCTTTTTCTTCCGAACCTTTTTCTTTTTTATCCGGAACAAAGTCATCGCTTTCTTCATCCAGGATACCGTCATTGACCCTGCGACTTGGCAAAGAAGCTTCACGCGTTTTCTTTTTCCATTTATTTGCTCTGTTTTGTGCAAGCGTCACATTTTCATTTGTCATTTTCTCCGTCAATTCATCGCGCAGCCGCGCTGCTTCTTCTTTTAACGGAGATGAACCGTAAGCGGCAATCAGGTTGAAATACATATGAGCGCCGACAATATTGAACGGCAATCCGCGCACCGAAGTATTGGCATATAATTTTGCCAATTTCATCTGTGCATTAAAATCTCCTTGGTCAGCGCCTAATTTGTACCAAAAAATAGCCTGAGTATAATCCTGCGGCGTTCCTATGCCGTTTAAAAACATATGCCCTAACGCTATCTGAGCCGGAGCATATCCTTGATCCGCCGATTTTTTATAAAATTCAAATGCTTTGACGGCGTCTTTTTTTACGCTGGTTCCTTCTTCATACATTAAACCGATATTATATTGAGCAAGATAATTATTTTGTTCCGCGGCGACCATATACCATTTAAACGCGTTTTGGTAATCTTTTTCCAGTTCGCCTCCGGTATAATAAGCATTGCCAATTCTTAAAGCCGCTTTTTCATTTCCTTTTTCTGCAGCTTGTTTGTAGAGGGTTAAGGCCTTTTGCAGATCTTTTTCATAACCGAGACCATTTTCATACATCTGTCCCAAATGATACAGAGCATCTTTATTTTGCTCTTTTTCAATCAAGCGGTTTAATTCTTGCGCGGCAAAAGAATAATCTTGATCGTTGATCGCTTCCAAAGCTTCTTTTAACGTTGCATACGCAGAAGAAGCTAAAGCCAACCAGGAAACACCGCCAATGATCAAAAGATGCTTTAATGTATGCGGCTTCATTTTACTTTACCCTCCACAATCGTTATTTAAAAATTACCGTCCGATGACCGTTCAGCAAAACGCGCCTTTCCGTATGATATCTGACTGCGCGAGCCAAAACAATATTTTCCAAATCCTTGCCTATGGCGACCAGCTGTTCCGGCGTGTTTGTATGGTCAACGCGTTCAACGGCCTGTTCGATAATCGGCCCTTCATCCAGATCGGCAGTGACATAATGCGCTGTCACTCCGATCAGCTTAACACCTCGTTCATAGGCCTGATGATAGGGCTTGGCGCCTTTAAAGCTCGGCAAAAACGAATGGTGAATGTTGATGCAGTGCCCTGTCAGAGCGCGGCACATTTCATCGGAAAGAATCTGCATATAACGCGCCAAAACGACCAGATCGACATGCAGTTCGTCAACAAGCGACAGGATTTTGTTTTCCTGCTCGCGTTTCTGCTCAAAAGTCGAACCTTTCGGTAGCGGAAAATAATAGTAAGGGATTTTATGCCATTCGACAAAATCCCGCATATCCTCGTGATTGGACACAACACCGGCGATTTCGATGTTCAACAATCCCGCCCGATAGCGGTAGAGCAAATCGTTCAGACAATGACTTTCCTTGGAAACCGCCAACAACAGCCGCGCCGGACGGTCGCCGTTATGCAGTTTCCATTGCATTTCAAACTCTGCCGCAACCGACTGAAAAGCCGCTTTAAATTCCGCCCGAAAACCGTTTTCCGTTTCTGTCGTAAAAACGATACGCATGAAAAACAATCGGCTCATTTCATCGCCGAATTGGGCCGCTTCGGTGATAAAACCG
>JAFVEJ010000252.1 GCA_017476085.1 Alphaproteobacteria bacterium | reverse complement strand
GTACGCCGGATGGGATCGGCCGCTCTGGATCTGGCTTATGTCGCCGCCGGTCGTTTTGAATGTTACTGGGAAGAAGATATCAAACCTTGGGATGTTGCCGCAGGTATGTTAATCGTCAAAGAAGCGGGCGGACGTCTTTGCACATTAAGCGGAACTGAAGATCCTTTTGCCATTCTGAACGGCGGAAACATTGTCGCAACAAACGATCTTTTGTTTAATACCTTCAAAAAACAAATTATGACTGTGCAAAAGGATGAAGACTGATAATCTGTTGAAATTTCTTGTAAAAACCGTTTTTGCTTGTGTTGTTTTTATAACAGCCTCAAAAACGGTTTTTGCTCAAATTACTTTAGATTTAGGCGTTCTCAGCGAAGAACCTCCATCCAAAGAAACAACTGCGGCCGAATCGGACGCCTTCATTCCGTTGAAGGCACCGGTTGAAACGAAAAAGGCCGTTCCGCCGGAAAAACCGAAACCGGCTTTGCCTGCGGCAAAACCGACCGTCAAAAAGAATGCTCCGAAAACAAAAACCGCACCAAAGCGGACAAACATAAAAAAAGAACCTGCGAAAAAAGAAAAGTATCAGATCAAAGAAACGACTCGAAAAGACGAACATGACAAGCTCAAGCCGAATGCGGCTCCCGTTCCGAAAGTAAAAATCCTCACCGCGGACAACGAACCGGAAAAACCTCAGCCGGAAGAAACGCTTCCCGACGAGTCGACGGAATTGAAAAAGCCGAAAATTTCCAAACATTTCTTGGAACAGCAACGTTTGAAAGAAGAAGCGGAAGTAAAAGAGGAAACACAAAAAGGACCGAAAAAAGAGAAAGAAGAAAAGAAAGAGGAAATCGTTTCTCCGTCTCTTCCGGCCACACCGCAGCAGAACAGCCTGTCTTCAACAGCGCTTCAAAATAAAGCTCTCTCTTCCGAAACGGTCGTGAAACAACCGGAACCGGACACTTTAAAAGCGGAACAAGCCGATCTTTCCAAAGAAAATAAACCGAGCCTTTTGAATTTTTCCGTTTTTCCCGTTTCAGGAAAGTTGACGCCGACAGAACGATCTGTCGCCCTGTCTCAGGAAATCCCGCAAGAATCCCTGACAATCAAGGCGCTAAACGAGAAAAAAATCTTATCGCACATTTTGATTTTTCAAAAAAAATCTTATGAATTGACCGAAGAAATGCAAAGTGCGCTGAACGACATTGCCGCATTGATAAAAAAAGACAAAACCAAACGGCTGATCTTGTATTCTTATTGCTCGATCGATCCGGCCGAACCGGGGAAAGAACGCCAATATGCATTGCGGCGCGCTCTGATGATCAGATCCTATTTGGCGGCACGGGGCGTTAACAGTCTTCGTATCGAATTGCGCGCGCAAGGGGCGAAGGGAGCCGGAAACAAAATTCCAGACAGAACGGATTTAGTTCTTCAAAACAAATAAAATAAGGTCTTTTGCTATGGAATTACCCAGCCGTTATATTACGCGAATGTTTTTATTTTTAATTTTGGTTGCCGGCGCGGGCGCCCTGCTTTTTTCCGCGCTGGAAAACGCTTTGATGACCAATCCTGCGTTGAACGGATTAATCGTTTTAGTGTTTTTGGTCGGTGTTTTTCTGAATTTTCATTCCGTTTTTGCTCTGTATCCAGAAATAAAGTGGGTCAAAGCGCCCATACTGTCCTTGTCCGAACAGGATTTGCAAAAATTAAGGCTTCTTTCGCCATTGGCTTTGGTATTAAAAAACAACCAGGCGAAAGGAAACGCCGTCTTATCTCCGACGATTGCCAGAACCATTTTGGATTCGGTCGGAATGCGGTTGGAAGAAAGTCGGGATATTTCAAAATACTTAATCGGACTCTCTACTTTTTTGGGACTATTGGGAACCTTCTGGGGATTAATGGCAACCGTCAGCGCCGTTGCGGATGTGATCCGGTCTTTAAATGTTTCGGGAGAAGAAGCCACTCAAGCTTTTAACACGATCAAAAGCAGTCTGGAATTACCTTTATCCGGAATGGGAACCGCTTTTTCTTCTTCCCTGCTCGGATTATCGGGTGCGCTGATTGTCGGTTTTCTTGATTTGCAGGCCAGCCGGGCTCAAAACAACTTTTACAACGGTCTCGATGAATATTTAGCGTCTTTAACGCGCTATTCCTCCTCTGTCGGAAGTATGTCCGACGAATCCGTCACCTCAAACGGGGCTTATGCCAACGCTTTGTTGGAACAGGTTGTCGAAAGTCTGGCCGATATCCGCAACCAGTTGAAAAAAACGGAAACACAGACGCAGGAACGCGCTCAAACCGACATGGATATGCTGCGCGTCATCAGCCGGATTGATCATAATGTCAATCAAATTGACAAACGATCTGAAACCCGCCAGGAAACCCTGTTGACTGAAGTTCGGGAATCTTTCCGGTTATTGGTGCGCACGATTTCAGGAAAAGACAAGTAAGCTTATGCGCAGATTCAGAAACGCAAATGAATATAACTTTTGGCCCAGCTTTGTCGATGCGCTGTCAACATTGCTTATCGTCGTTTTATTCTTTTTGCTTTTGTTTGTTTTAGCCCATTTTTTTATGGGGCAAAATCTGAACGTAAAAAACACCGAAATCGATCACTTGAATTCACATCTGAAGCAACTGACTGACGAATTGTCCGTACAACGCAAAAATACGGCTCAATTAACGGCCGAGTTAACGCAGATAACTGATGAACATTCTCAAACGCTGGCACAAATGGCTTTATTGGAACAGGACATTAAAGCGCTGACGCTGCGTAAAGAAGAACTGGAAAAAGAAACGGCGCAAAAAAATCAGGATATTCAAACGGAACGCAAAATTTCTGAAGAATCCAAAGCACACATTGCCGTTTTGACGGCTCAAACGGAAAAATTAGCAAAAGAGCTGGCTCATTTAAGTGCCCAACTGGACGCGGCCGAAGCTAAAGACAAAGAACAAAAAGCGCAAATCGCGGATTTGGGAAAAAAACTTAATCGGGCTTTGGCCGCGAAAGCTTCGGAACTGGCTTCTTATCGTTCCGAATTTTTCGGGACGCTGCGCAAAGTTTTAAAGGACAGGAATGATGTCCGCATCGTCGGGGACAGATTCGTTTTTCAATCCGAACTGTTTTTCAAAAGCGGATCCGCTTCTTTGGAAAACCGCGGCAAAAAACAGCTTAACCTCCTTTCAAAGACGTTAAAAGAACTTGAAAAGAAAATTCCCGCCAATATTTCTTGGGTTTTGCGCGTTGACGGACATACGGACAACATCCCCATCCGCAACGAATTGTATTCATCCAACTGGCAGCTTTCGGCAAATCGAGCCATTGCCGTTGTTCAATATTTAATCGAACAAGGCGTTCCGGCCCGTTATCTGGTTGCCGCCGGCTTCGGAGAATATCAGCCTATCGACCGCGCGAACACCGAAGCGGCGCGCAGAAAAAACCGCCGAATCGAATTTAAATTGACCGAACGATAATATTTTCGTTTTTTACCGTAAATAAACTTGAAAAACGAAAACTTTTAGAGTATAGAGAAAAAACTTAAACGATTGTCTGGAGCTGAAGCTATGAAAAAAGATATTCATCCAAATTACCATGAAATCACCGTGGTAATGACTGACGGAACAGAATTTAAAACCCGTTCAACGATGGGCAAAGAAGGTGATACGATTCGTTTGGATATCGATCCGTTAGCTCATCCGGCGTGGACAGGAATTTACCGTTTAGTTGACAGCGGTGGTCAGCTGGCTAAGTACAACAAGCGTTTTGCTGCATTTACCGGCAAAAAGTGATTTTTATGACGTTTTTCAAAACGGCTTTCTTGAATTTGAAAGCCGTTTTTCTTTTTCGTTTTTTTTATTGTTTCCTTTTCAAAAAAATCTTTTAAAATAAAGAGGACAGGAGTGAAATTGTGTCCGGCATTGTACATTACGAAGTTTATGTTTTTCAAAGCAACACTTGGGATCTGCTGGCCCGATATCCGGCAGAGCAGCGAACAAACGCGATAGAGTATGCCAAAAGCGTAGAAAGATCAGATCATTGCCCGACGAAAGTCGTAAAAGAGTCGTATGATCTGAACACTCAAACTTTTCATGAAGCTTTAGTGTACCTTAGTGAAATTCCTAAAAATCAGGAAAAAAAATCTAATCCTTATGCCAATTCCTCCCTTCCGTCCCCTAAGGCTGCTCAAAGCAAACAAAAAAAAGGAAATGCGACGGAAAGCATTATGATGCTTTTCCTGGCTATGCTGTTTTCTATTATCGTAGCGGGCGTTCTGACAACCGGTATTTTGCATTTTACAGCCGCGTCTAATTTTTTACCGCAGTATATTACACAACAATTCATTTTAGGAATATTCACTTTCTTCTTTCTGGCCCTTTCAATTCCGACTTCGGCCAAATGGGTAAATTGGAACGCCTTTTTCCAAGATGATCTTACAAATGACACCGTCGGCAAACGCCCACACTTGCCTTCCGACCGAAAATTCAATTTTTCAAACAAAGATTTATATGGCAGCGACAAAAATAAAGAATCGACATCCTCCTCGCTCCTTTCCCGAATAATGGAAAATATTTTTGATTCTTTTGATGTTTTGATCGGACGAAAGCCTTTTTCATTGCGAACGGCAGAAGAAAAAAAGGAAGAAGAAGAAAACACGGAGAACACGGAAAAAGCCAATACGGAAACAACCGATACTTCATCAGAAACTGAAAGCAATACAAAAGAAGAAGAGGAAAAGGAAGATCAAATAAAGCAGCCCGACAACGAATCGGAAAAAGAACCGGAAGAGCAGGAAAAATCAACCGAAGAACAAGAAAAAGAGCCGGAAAAGGAAAACGACAAAGTAACCATCCCTCCCGAACTGGAGCAGAATTACTTCAAAATGACCGCATTTCTGTCTATTATTCTGCGTGTTCTTCAAAACAAGAAAATGTTATTAAATACATATACCCGTTTCGGGCTGGAATTGTTCTTGGCCGGCGCATGCGAACATATGTGCGAAGCAGACAACCTGTCCAAAGAACAAAACAGAATTATCCTGTCGGGTTTGCTGACATTATTGGGACGTTCGGTAACTTTAGCCGATATTTTCTTCTACAAACTGGATGAATATGTGCTGGAGCCTAAATATCTGCCTATGATAGAAAGCGGCGAAGAGGGAATGCGTATTTATTTGGGGAACAGTTCTTCGCCCGAATTGATTACCTTGATTCAATCTGCGATGGAAACTTGGAAAAATCCCGATTTAAAAGAACAAAAATCCTCCGGCATATGCACGATTATGTTTACGGATATGGTGTCATCCACACATCTGACGCAAACTTTGGGTGACCATTTAGCTCAGGAATTGGTTCGTCTGCATAACTCTATCGTAAGAAAAGCATTAAAAAATTGCGGCGGAACCGAAGTCAAGCATACCGGTGACGGCATTATGGCGTCCTTTTTATGGGCTTCCAACGCAATAGATGCCGCCATAGCCATACAACAGGCCGTTATTGTACACAACCGCCAGACACCGACAGTGCCTTTGGAAATACGAATCGGATTAAATTCCGGAGAACCCATCATTGAAGACAACGACTTTTTCGGTTCAACCGTTCAAATGGCGTCAAGAATTTGCGGACAGGCCGGCGCTGGACAGATTTATGTGTCCTCCGTTGTTAAAGAATTATCGTCCGGAAAAAAATACCTTTTCAATTCGCTGGGCGACTTCCGGTTAAAAGGAATCGATGAACCGCAGCCGCTCTATGAAGTTGTATGGAACCTTCTCTCTGAATCCGATTCCGCTGATCCTCAGACAGCGGCGTCCGCAGAAAAAAATTTATCAGAAACTTTGCCGGAATTTTAATTCTTTTTTTCTTTCCTTGAATATGATAGTCTAAAAGAATAGGAAGAATTCCTTTAATCTTGAAGAAAAGAGGTTAAGTATGGCCACAACCGTTTTAAATGCTTCATCGGCAACAACCAATATCAAATCTTGGGAACGAACTTCCACAGACACTTATACGGATTCGATTCGCAACGCGCGTGATATGGGACAGGCCCGCTTAAATCATTCGCGTTTGAATATGATCACAACTTTATCAGAAAAAGAAACGGAAGATTGGTTTTCTTTCACGGCAACTTCTCGCGGCAAACTGCGTTTAACGGCGATCAATATTTCCGCCGCACAAAAAGAAAACAAGAAAGATCCGAGCAAAACAACCGCATCCGATGAGTTGGAAGAAGCCGCCAGTAATTACGAAAAGGCGATAGAACAATTCAGAGGGCAGGATTTAAAGGTTGAAGTTTATCAATATGTGAATAATCGCCAAACTCTGGTCGCCACAAATGAAGAAGGAAAAGGAAAACAAACCGAAGCTTTTGAACAGATGATGCGCGGTCAGTTTGATGTTGCCAAGAAAGGGACTTATTATGTCCATGTGACAACAAAAGACGGCAAGCCGGTATCAGAGGACACGCTCTACGCTCTGCAGGTTCAACTGGGCGATAAATATAAAAATGATTATATCACACAGGAACAAGCGATTGATCACACAAAGATGTCAAAAGCTGATATCGCCTTGGCAAAAGCGCAGGATGCACTCAGTTCCGCCACCGTCAGCGGCAGTGTTCTGGCGGCACAGGGGGCCAACGATTTATTATCCGCCGGATATACAAACATGGCAACCTTGCAGCAAAATTCCACTAAATCCGCCGCCGCGCGTATTTTAAGCATTCTTACCTGACAATATCTGTGCTTACCCGTTTTAAAAAGCGAACTCCGTTCGCTTTTTTATTATGATCAAAAAAAGCCTCTCTGACGAGAGGCTTTTTTCTGCAAGGAAACCTTTATTTTGAAACAACTTTTCCGTTTGAATCGAATTTAACGGGCGTTTTAACAATCTTCGCCTTTTTACGCAGCTCTTTCATAGTTTTTTCAACGGTTTGAGCTGCTTGCGCCTGCATCAATTCTTTTTCGACATCTTCAAATTTCGGCGCTTCGGACAAACGGCGCGGACCGGCTTTGATTACATGATAGCCGAACTTCGTTTTGACGGGTGTCTTGGAAATTTCACCTTCTTTCATCGCGAAAGCGGCTTCGGAAAATTCGGGAACCATTAATTCGCGTGAAAAATATCCCAAATCGCCGTCTTCCAAACCTTTGTTTTCCGAAAGCTTGTTTGCCAATTCAGCAAAATCAGCGCCTTTTTCCAACTGCTTGATCACATCCTTAGCTACTTTTTCCGTTTTCAGCAGAATATGCGCGGC
>JAFVEJ010000251.1 GCA_017476085.1 Alphaproteobacteria bacterium | reverse complement strand
TTACTTTTTTACTTTTTTTCGATGATGCCGCAGGCAAAACAATTTTGTCTTTGACTTCGTCCAACCCTTTTTCCAACTTAGCTTCGACGCGCTGCCGATCGCTTTCGTCAAAATCATCTCTGACGCTCAAAGCCTTTGTCCATTGGAAACGGGCTTCACGCTTCCGCCCGACGCGCCAATACGCATCCCCCAAATGGTCATTGATCACGCCGCTGCCGGGATCCAAAGCCACGGCTGTTTCCAAAATAGAGACAGCATGCGGATAATCTTTCAGCAAATAATATGTCCATCCCAGACTGTCGATAATAAATCCCTCACGCGGGGAAAGGAAAGCGGCTCTTTCCAGCATTTCTTTCGCTTTAGCCGTATTTTTGCCGCGTTCAATCCAGGAATAGCCCAAATAATTTAAGGTTAGCGGCTGATCCGGAGACAAAACCAACGCCTGAAGCAAATCCTGTTCGGCCAAATCCCATTTTTTATCCCGCTCATAGGCGGCACCGCGGCTGTAAAACAAGCTCCAATGAGAAGCATTGGGAACAGGAATACGGTCTATCGCTTCGGACAAAGCGGAAATCGCCTGCGGGAATTTTTTATTTGCAATAAAAATATCACCCAATTCAATCCATGGAAAAGCCAATTCCGGACGTTTTTCAGCCAAAGAACGCAGTTTCTTTTCCGCGCGTTTCAAATCGCCTTTTTGAGCATAAATGATTCCCATGCGAACCTGACTGGCAAAATAAGTTTCCGAATTTTCTTTTTCTTCACCATACAGCTTTAACGCTTCGTCGTAGCGCCCCTGTTTTTCATAAATTTCTCCCAACAAAACTCTGGCCAACGACAAAGACGGATCCAAAACCAGGCTGAAACGGGTAAAAAACAGAGATATTTCAGGATTTCCTTTATCCGCCAAACTGCCGGAAACGTCAAAAAAAGCTTCCGCTAATCCGGTTTTAGGCTCAGCCACGCTTTTAGGAACATTTTTTTCGGGACGCGCCGCGCCTGCCGTAAAGAAAGTTTCGTCAAACAACGGATATGATTTCGCGCCTTTGCGATAAGCCTGAACAAGAGCCTGAAATTTTCTTTTTTCTCCCTGACGCAATAAAAAATTACCGTAGGCCTGAGCCGCTCTTAACGACAAACCGCCGGGTTCGGCCAACAAAGCTTCATATTGTTTTTGCGCCTGATCCGCATCCCCCCACATATCATAAAGCAACGCCGCATGAAAATGATAAAGCGTTTCCAACTCTTTCTGATTTAATTGTTCCAAAGCGGCCAAAGCTTTTTTTCGGTCATTCATTCCGGCTCCGATCCATACTTCCAACAACGGATGCAAAAAGGCATTATCCTCTTTGAGCGGATAAGCGTCCATTTGCTTTTGAGCAGCGTCAAAATCGCCTTTGGAAATATGGTATGTCACCGCAACCAGAGACGCCAGCAAAGAATCCGGAGAAGCTTTTAATTCTTTCAACGCATACGGATACGCATCATCGATCCGCCCTTCCAAAGACAAAAGGGCAAACATTTCAGACTGCAGCATCCGATTATCCGGATCTTCCTTCAAAGACTGCTGCAAATAGCGAATGGCTGCGGAAAAATCCAAATTCTGCTTCGCCTGCAAATACAGCAAATAACTTCCGGCCGCCACAGGACGCGATGCCGTTTCGCTTTTTTCCGCGACAGGGGATTCCGCCTCCGTATGATGAGGAACGCATGCTGTTAAAATCAAAATGAATAAAGCAAAAACTTTTGAACACAAACGCATTTCAAACTTTTCCCGAATAAAGATTTTTTATTGTGTTCTGTTTTCTTCTAAAAATCAAGCTTATCCTTGTTTTTAAAAATTTCTTTTTTTAAGAAAAGTGTTCAATCCGCAAAAGAAAATATGATAGATTAAACTTTATGAACAATAAATCGCCTTCTGAAAAAATTTTACAATGGCTTATTACGGCCGGCGCCGACGAAACCATCGGCGACGAACCGGTTAATCGTTTGGCCGCTCCCGCGCAGGAGAGCCGACCGGCATCTTCTTTGCAAAACGAAAATCTTCATTCAAACGCCGCCGAAGAAACCGGATGCGCTTCTTTGGCAAAAAAGGCCTCTACTCTCGAAGAGCTCAAAGAAGCAATCTTCCGTCTTGACGGCTGTCCTTTAAAAGAAACGGCGACCAATATGGTTTTCGGCAACGGGAATCCGCATGCCAGACTGATGATCATCGGAGAAGCGCCCGGAGCGGAAGAAGACAAACAAGGATTGCCCTTTGTCGGTGCCAGCGGGCATTTATTGGATCTGATGCTGGCTTCAATAGGTTTAAACCGCTCGGAAGTCTATATTACAAACATTCTTCCGTGGCGTCCGCCCGGCAACCGTAAACCGTCCGAAGCCGAAACAGCATTATTCACACCGTTCGTCCGCCGGCATATCGCATTGATCAAACCGGACGTTTTGCTGTTGTTGGGCGGCAGCGCAGTATCTGCATTAATGAATACGAATGCGGGAATTACAAAAACGCGCGGTCATTGGATGAGCTATACGGACGGAAATATCACCGTTGATGTTATGGCGTCCTTTCACCCCGCTTTTTTGCTCAGAACCCCCGCACAAAAAAAATATGCTTGGCGCGACCTGTTAGCCGTTAGAAAAAAACTTAGTCATTAAACAGCCATGTTTTGCCGTTCTGTTTTCCAGATTAACAGGATTGTCAACAAAAATTTTAACGGCACACCCCGAAGGAAGCCTTGTTGACAATAAGAAAACCTCATATTCCCGTTCTTCAGAATTCATTTTCTGGAAATTACGCAACATTCTTTTCAGCTTCACCTTTTTCATCATTTCCATTTTCGGCAGTTCTTGCGCCTTTTCCGGACAAAACGTCCGCACCCAACGGGAAACAGACTGCACGCTGACCCCCATCATTCGGGCAATCATATTCATCGACAAACCGGAAGCATGTAAAAGAGCAACCACTCTTTTTTCATGGTCGGTATGCCCGTTTGGTTTAATCTTGGTGTATTGATAACCGCATCTTTTGCATTTATAACGCTGACGACCGAAAATAAATCCGTTTTTAACAGCATGATCATGTCCGCATTTCAAGCATTTTAAGGCCATACCACATTATCCTCCAAAATATAAAAAAAGCATAACTATATTTTTTATT
>JAFVEJ010000027.1 GCA_017476085.1 Alphaproteobacteria bacterium | reverse complement strand
GTGCGTTTATGGCGAAGAATTGACGCAACAACTGTATTTGGATCAACTGCAGTTTGAAATCGAAAAAGCGCTGGTTACGCTGTTTATGATGGAACAAACGACGGAACTGATCAAAGATCAAACCGATGTCGAAGGCGTTCAAAAGGCCTTTGAAAAGTTGGTGGAAACCCTTTAAAAAAAGCCCCTTTTCGGGGCTTTTTTCATTGTTACCACAGCATATCTAAGTCTTCCGGTGTCGCCGGTGCAGGTTGGACCGGAGCAGGTGCGGAAGCGGGCGACGGGTTTTTTTCCTGCGGCTTTTCGACGTTTTTTTCTTTGACCGGCGTATTCGGCGCCAGCCACTTTTTCTGTTCCTGATACAAGCGGCTGTTCGGATTATAGATCAGCGACGCGGCCTCCTCGATCGCGGAAGCGTAAGAAAAATACACTCTATCGGAAGCGGCAAAATATATTTTGGAAGAAAAGAGCATCGGCGACAGCAACCAACTGAAATAATATCTTTCTTTTATGTTCACGTCGGACAAATCGATTTTTCGTCCGCTGTCAACCTCTGTCAAAGAGAACGAAAGGCGGCCTTCTTCCGTTTCCCAGGTCGGTAAAATCCAAAGCGTGAGCGCCGAAAAGAAGTAAGCGGCCGTCCCGATTCCGAGATCGCTTGTTTTTTCATGCTTTACGATAAAATCGGCATTTTGTTTTGAGAAAGCGGGCAGAAAATATTTCTGCATCACTTTTTTGACGGTTTTTGAGTCTCGTGCATATTCATCAGGAATATACAGCCGCGCTTTTTCGGCGGGGGCGGGGACGTCATAATGCGGATATTTTGTCAGGTCGCTGACACACCCCGATAATAATAAAACGGCAAATACCAAGAGTTTTTTCATCTTTTATTCCTTTTCTACCAAGCGGCGTCCATGTCTTCCGGCGTTGCCGGCGCGGCCGGAGCGGAAACAGGCGCGGATTGAACCTGTGCCGGTTTTTCGGCGACGGGGGCGCCCCATTTCTTTTGCGTCGTTTTTTGATAGAGCTTGCTGTCTTTGTTATAGACGAGCGAAGCCGTTTCTTCAATCGCGTTGGCCATCGCTTTGAAAGACGAATTATCGTCCATAAAATACACGTCTGAAGCAAAAAGCATCGGCAATAAAAGCCAACCGCCCAACATTCTGCTGGTCGTGTTTACATCCGACAGAAAAATCGTTTTTTCGGGTTTCATCTGCTTCAGGGAATAGGAATAACTGTATTCCGCTTTCGGCCAGCTGGGAATGATGCCGACGGAAAGCATCGAAAGCGTTGCCCAGGCCGTTTCCCAACCGCCCATTTTATCTTCCCGGCGAGTCTGTATTAAAATAAAGTCGGCGTTGCGTTCGTCGGATTTGATGAAATACTTTTGCCAGGCCTGTTGAACTTCGCGGGAATTCAGCATTTCGGAATACCATCTGTCCAAATAATTGTCCGGTTTGGCGATATACAGGCGGGCTTTCGCTTCCGGCACGGCGACGTTATAGTGCGGATACTTTGTCAGGTCGCTGGCACAACCGGATAATAAAACAATCGCGAATAATAATTTTCTCATCTTTTTCACTCCGTCGGCAGATTGATGTCCACAACCGTGTTTGTTTCGTCTTTGACGGTGAACGAATCGGTATAAACCGTTACGTCGCCGTTTTGAATCTCA
This sequence comes from Alphaproteobacteria bacterium, assembly GCA_017476085.1. The sequence continues at coordinate 2,956 of JAFVEJ010000027.1, read as the reverse complement.
ACCGTGTATTTTCCGGCAGGCAAAGAAAGCGTTTGCAGCCAGATCGCATCGGGCAACAGGCTCCAGTACCTTAAATCGGGTCTTTCGGACGCCTGAATCGCCGCGTGTTCCGCCGCTAATGTTCCCGCGCCGGCGCCCAAAGCGAACAAATCGCCCCAACCGTCGCCGAACTGTTCATTTCCGAATTCTCTGGCCGTTTTTTGCGCCGCGTAAGCGCCGACGACCGCAACGGCGTATTTCGTCCCCATACGCGCCAGTTTTTTGTTCACCAAAGCCGGATAGCGCTCGATATATTCCTGACACGCGATTTCCGACACCGGATTGATCAGCGCCATTTTGCCGCGCGTGAAGACTTTGCCGGAAGATTCCTTAATGACAAAATTGTATTCGGAATCGACCTGCGGGCATTCGATGTTCGGCATCGGCACGGTAATCAGCCCGTTTGCCAGAAACAATCCCAACATCACGTTCATATCGGCGCGCGAAACGGCGGCGGCTACCGCCAGAACGGCGGGATCAAGCCTGAATTTCGGTTTGGAACCGAAGCGTTCGCCGACCAGTCCCGTTTTTAAAATGATCGTCGCGTTGTGGTCTTTGCCCGCCCTTTGCGCCAGATCGCGCAGATCTTTTGTGTAGCTTGTCGATTTCAGATACGTCGCCGCCAGTTCCGACGCGCTTTTCTTCGGCAGGTCTCTGTATTCACGCCCATACGGGATCCAGTTCACGTTATACGCCGGATACATCGCATAGTTGCGGGTCAGATACAACGGCACCTGTTTAAACAGTTTTTCGGCAATTTGTTTATCCGATGACGTGCCGATCGAATAATGAACGATGCCGCCCCAGACTTTCGCCGCCATATCCTGCTTGAACACGGCTCTGCCCGCGTTTGAACGCGCCATACCGGTCAGGAAAGAATCCCATTCGACAATGATTGCCCGCGCCGCATACAAATGTTTGCGCCGTTCGTCCGCGGACAACGTTCTTTTCGGTGTATTTTCGTCGATCGCTTCATGGAAGCCCTGCTGATACAGCATATAATGGCACAATGACTGATAGAACCGGATCAGCGACTGTTCATAGCGTTCGCCCGCGTAATCGGTCATCGAATCGCCGAAAATCTGCGCGCCGGCCGTTTTGGAAACGCTGATCGTAAACAGCTGTTTCGCGATGTCTGCCGCGCGGTCGAAATGTTTCAACGCCTGATAGTAATGCCCTTGCATATAGTGCAGGGAACCGCGTTCGGCTTCGCGCACGAAACGGTCGGATTTGGACGACATATAATCTTTGGCAAAAACCGTTTCCGCCGCTGTGTCGAACCGTCCGTTTCGCACATTAGCCAACATTTCTTTGCGAATATTAACATCCGAAGAACAGCCGGACAACAGAAGCAACAAAGCGGAAAGAATTTTTCTCATTTTCATGGTTAATGTCCTCCGCACGCGTTGCCGGTGTACTGCGCTGAAATGACGATGCCGTTTTCAATTATAAAGCTTGTCTGGCAGAAATTTTTGTATTGCGGCTTGGCCGGTTCTGTCAAAAGTCCGCCGCTAAAGCCGTCGCCGTGAACCAACCGCGCCAAAGACGTTCCCGTTTCCGAAGCGGCGTGATGTGTGTAACCGTAGAAATATTCTTTGATATTTTCGTTGATCGCGCGGCTTTTGAACGCCTTGCCCCACGTTTTTTCCAACGCTGCCATCGGAGCGCCCGACCATGAATTGATGCGGTTTTGATAGCTTTCCTTAATATCGCAAAGGGCTTGCTTGCCGAACAGAACTTTTGTCTTTTTCAGCTGGTCGACAATAGCGGCGTAAATCGGCGTTTGACGTAATTCCTGACGTTTAACGGCTTTTTGCAAAACGCTTTCGCACGCATCGTCCCGCGCGTTCAAATCAAACAGCGGCATCAATGTTTCGATGACGTCAAAGCTTTTATTTTCGGAAACGGCGACCATCAGCGCGTTTTCGCCCTGTTCGTTGACGGCTTTTTTATCCGCTCCGGCCTTGATCAGCGTTGAAACGATTTCGGGATTCCGGTTCATTCCCGCCGCGATCAGCAAAGGGGTGCGTCCGTTGACGGGGGCTGCCTTGTAAGTATCGTCGATTTTCGCCCCCGCTTTTAAAAGGACTTCGATCACTTTCGGATCTTTGATGCGTCTGGCCGCCGTTAAAATCGGCGAGATGCCGGATTTGTTGCGGTGATTGACGTCGGCTTTCATTTTCAACAGCCGTTCGACGACTTCAAAACGGGCATCTTCCTTTTGAAGTTCTATCATCAGCGCCGTGTTGCCGGTTTCGTTTTCGGCGTCAATGTCCAAAGATTTGGAAATCAGAAAATCGACCGCTTTTAAATCAGGATTTTTCCAAACGGCGTACATCAACGCCGTGCGTCCGGCCTCGTCCGCGGATTCGGAGGAATATCCGCGCTCGAAAGCGTTTTGAACGACGGACAATCCCTGATTGGTAAAAACATCAATTCTTTTTTCATCCAAAGGCTTAGCTGACGAACAAGCTTCCAACGCCAATAATAACGGTAAAAGAAGATAAATTCTTTTCATCAAAAACCCCATCAAATAAGTATTTTGGACGGGATTTTATCAGAAAAAAACAACTAAAAAAAGAGGGCTTTTCAGCCCTCTTTTTTGTTAATTGACGGCGTTCATCATAAAGTCCGTTACGCGTTGCGAAAACGCCGCGGGGTCGTTGATCGGTTCGCCTTCGATGATTTTCGCCTGATCGAACAGAACCTGCACCAACGCTTTGTTCGTGTCGCCCGTATCGCCCGCCGCGACTTTCGCCGCCAGCTTTTTGATCAGCGGGTGGCGCGGGTTGATGTCGAAATAACGGTTGCTGACATACAAAGACGGCTGATTGTGTTGACGCATCAGGCGTTCCAAGTGAATGGACGGCTCGCCGTCGCCGGTCGAAAGCGCGACGTGGCTTTGTGTCAGACGGTC
>JAFVEJ010000250.1 GCA_017476085.1 Alphaproteobacteria bacterium | reverse complement strand
CGTAAATGGGCGTAACGGCGGGTAAAGCTATTGCCCAGCCGGCTTCTACAAGAGCGGCGCCTATATCAAACGTACCGACGGAGCAGGCGGCCATTAATTCGTTTTGAGCATTGATATTCATAACGCGGCAGGTCACATCATCACCGCTGACAAAATCTTTTAGTTTGCGCGCGGAAACATAACCGCAGTCATAGGTATGCCCCCCGCTGTCCAGGCATTTTTGGTCAATCAGCGGAGACGCCAAGCCATATAAACGAATCGTATGCTGTCCCATCCGGAACACATCGCCGCTGACGATCGAAGTGATTTTTCCGGTGACAACGGCGGGAGGCATTTGCGGCGTTTGCTGCTGCATTGCTCCCGGCGGCAGTCCGACAAGGGGAATTTGCTGTTCTTGTGTGTTGACGACGGCTTGATAAGGCTGCAGCATCTGTTGATCTGCGGTTTCCGGAGAATCTTCGTCCTCTTCTTCGTGTGAATCGGAGTTTGCTAATTTTGAAGTGAGTTCGGAAGAAAGATTATTAATGATATCCGATCCGGAAAGAAAAAAGAACAGGACGCCGATAATGACGGCCATTAAAACAAACGTCGTCATGCATCCTAAAAAACGCCACAGCCCCTTTGCTAAAAAGAAAAAGCAAAGAATGCCGATTAGAATTGCTCCCATACCGACAGCCATATCCGATCCGGATCCGTTTTGAAAACACATACTGCCGATATAAGAGGAGGCCAATCCGATGACAAGAAGAGTTAAACGTAAAAACACGTCAGATCCTTTTCGTTTAAATCAATTAGATATTCCCATTAAAAATAAAGCAGCGGATAAAGTCAAGAATCCGCTGCTAGTTTTTTTATATTCTGCCGTTAATGTTGGTTGCGCTGATCTTCGCGCCGACGCTTGATCTGTTCGGCAAGAACCTGATCTTTGACCTGTTCTTTCTTTTGGACTTTTTGGATATTTCTTTCCACAGAACGACGAGTAATAGATCTCTTGCTTCTTCCGCTCAATTCTTTCATTAATTGCGCCTTGGATTTTCTGTCTTTTTTATTGTCGTTGTTTTCGATATCTCTTTGAATGACCTGAACTTCTTTTTCGATCTTTTCTTCCTTTTTATTTTCCTTCCCTTTTACTTTTAAGTCGGATGTTATGTCTTTTCCTTGGATCAACAACAGCCGTTCCATAAAGGAAGTCGGACGTTTTTCTTTGTCTTTGTTTTTTTCGAGGCCTTTATCCAAGCTTCTTTTTTTCTTTTTGGTTTTCAGAGAAGCGTCTTTTTGAATTTTCTTTTCTGTCTGCCCGACGATTTTATTTGATTTTTCAGCTTTTTCTTTAGCTTCTTTGGACAATTTATTGCCGGTCGTTTTTTCAACAACTTTTTCTACGGCGCGCTTGTTTTGAATGCCGTCACGAATCCGGGACTCGTCTCTTTCGCGCTGCTTTTTGGCGATATTTTCCTGTTCGGATTGACGATTCTGTTCAATTTTTTCCGCATATAAACGGTTTTCATCCTGTTTTGCCTCTCTTTTTGAACGATAAGCAACATCCTGATTTACCGTTGTATTATCAAAAACGCCTTTTTCCCGCTTTTGATGGTTTTTAGGCTGCTGCCATCCCACGAGATCATTTTCGATCATTTGAATACGTCTTCTTTTTCTTTCTTCCATAACAGTTATCCCTTATTCAGAAAAGCTGAATTTTTAACGTTTATAATTTGATTATAAAGGAAAGAAAAAAAAAGAAAAGAATTTTTAGAAAAATTGACAAAAAATATTTTTCTTTCTTTGAAAAGCTTAGTGAATCGGCAGATAAACCTGTGTTTTCTTTGCTCCTTTTTTGTCCGAAACGGCCAAAGTTCCCCCATGCATTTCAATGAAATTACGGATCAGGGCAAAGGCAAAGCCGTTTTGTGCGGCAAAATTAATGGTGTCAGAATCGTTTTTGACATTTAATGATTGTTCTTCAATCGTGATGATCAGGTTTTTGTCTTCCGTTTGAACAGACAAAGACAGAATGCCGTCTTTAAAGGCCGATGAAACGGCGTTGTTCATCAGATAAAACAGAACCTGTTTCAGACGCTTTTGATCGGCAATCAACGGCGGCAGATCTTTTTGGTATGTCAGTTCAAGAGTGATGTTTTTATTTTTTGCTTGTTCCCGAATGATTTTCAGAATGCCGTTCAATAAGGTTTGAATATCAACGGAACTGAGTTCCAGCACGGCGGACCCTGTTTCAATTAAAGCCAGATCCGTCATATCTTTGAACAAAACGGTCAATTCCGCGCTGGCGTCGGAAATTGTTTGCAGAAAAGCTTTTTGCTGCTTGCTGATATGGTTGTTTGTTCTGTTTGTCAGTCTTCGGGACGATTCGGTTAAAGCGAAAAGCTGCGGCGTAATTTCCCGGGAAATTTGTTCCAGAAAGGAAGCGCGCAGTTTTTCCGCCTGGATCGTAGTTTCTTTGAAACGGCTCAGCAATGTTTCCTTTTCTTCGACAAGAGAGGATTGTTTTTCTTCTTCCGTAACATCCAGAAATGAAACGAATATTCCTCCGTCCGGCAAACCGACCGCCATAAATTCCAGCACTTTTCCGTCAGGACGCAAAATTTGGAAAATTTCTCCGGCATGCGCGGTAATCACGCCGAGCAGCTGCTCTTTTAACGCTTCCCAATTATTCTCGTTTTCAAAAAAAACGCGCAGTTTTTCCAAGACATCGATGACGGACATTGATGCATGGTTGAATTCGGGATCGGTGATTTGCCATAAATTTAAAAAAGCGGTATTGGCTAAGCGCAGCTTACCGTTTCGGCCGAAAAGCAGAATGGCTTCGCGCAGATGATTAATAACCGTGAACTGCGTTTCGTTTAAAACGGTTACGGATCGTTCCATCGTCAAATGGCCGGTAACGTCTTCATAGGTAATCAACAGTCCTCCCAGCGGATGAGGAGTCAGCATTCGGCGCAAAGTAATGCCCGAAGGTAAATGCAGGATATCTTCCGTTGCCGATACAAGAGAGGTGAAATATTTAATTTCACGGGTTTTATAGGCATTGAAATCGCGGTTTTCAGGCAGGCGGCGTTTTTCGCGCATCATATCCAAAACATGCGAATAAGTCGGGGAGCCGTCCAATTCTTCTTCTTCCAAATCCCATAACTTCATAAAAGAGGTATTATAAAATTGCAGGCGCATCTCCGCGTCAAAAACAGCGATAGCGGTTTTCAGGTGCTCTAAAACGCCGTTGTGGGAAGCGATGTGGCGCTGCAGACTGTTTTGTAATTCCTGTTCCTGCGTGACATCGCGGACAAATCCGATCGTTTTATTTTTCGAAAGAATCTGGGAAGGCAGCGGCGTTTCCGAAGCTTCTACCCAACGGCGTTTGCCTTCCATTACGACAAATTCGCGCGTTTTTCTTTCTTTTCCCGCGGCTCGGGCAGCGGCGGCCAATACTTTTGCTTCGCGGGGCGATTTTTCATAAACCAATTCGCTTCCGAGCAAAAGCGCATGTTCCGCCGAATCCGCATGAACGGCTTTTGCATAGGCGGGATTGCATAAGATCAGCTGCAAATTTTCATTGCGCAGCCAAATGGGAAAGGGCAAGGCGTTAAAGGCTTGACGAAATAAATCGTTTTCTTTTTCCAATTCCTGCGTTTTTTTTGTCAGGGAAAGAAGCTTTTCTGTCGTTTCGGTTATTTCCCGGATCCACAAAGCGTCAATAATATTATTATAACGAGCCGTGCGCGTTCTGAAGCCGGCCGCCTGAAAACGGCGCATATTCGTTTTGTACTGAAGCTCCAAAGTAAAAGGGGTTTCCCGCATGCGAAGCGCGTTCAGCGCGGCGCTTAACAGCTCGGCGCTTTCAGGGGAAAAATGCTCCAACAAAGTGTCAAACGACGCCTCCGTTCCGTCGGCCAGTTCCATCATAACGGCCAGACGGCGGGAGCAATAAGTTTCACGGATAAAACCGACGGGATCGTAGTGCCATAAATAATATCCGTCAGGAAAGCTTTCGAGTGTTTCTTCCCTTTGGTTAAGCTTTTCTTCGGCTTCCGTCAGACGGTGGTGCAGACGAAGCAGCAGGCAGAAAGCGGCGCCACAGAAAGAAATAACGGTTAAGCATAAAAAAATCAGCGTTTTCGGATAAAAGAACGCCGAAATGATCATCTTTTCAAGAATAGCATCAAATGTCCCTGTCATAATTTCAAGATAACGCGCCTGATTCGAAACGGCAAAATAAAAATGAAAACGTGTTCCAAAAGGGATATGTTTTTTTTATTGATTTTGTCCGATAAAATAGAGATTATCAGGAAAATGTTGATTTTTTTATTAAAAGGAAATTTTTGATGGTGAAAAATAGAAGGTCTTCACGCGGCAGAACCGCGGACGGTTCACCTAATCCGATCGATGTTTTTGTCGGGGCTCGGGTAAAAATGCGCCGCACTTTGCTGGGGATGAGCCAGGAAAAGCTCGGTGAAGCAATCGGTCTGACGTTTCAGCAGGTCCAAAAATACGAACGCGGTCTGAATCGTATCAGTGCAAGCCGTCTGTTTGATATAAGCAAGGTTTTGGAAGTGCCTATCGGTTTCTTTTTTGAAGAAATGGATGAACAGGTGGCGGAATTGTCGCCGCGTATGCTGGCCGGCGCTTCCGAATTGGCCGAAGAACCGGTTTTGTTTAACTATGATCCCATGACAAAGCGCGAAACGTTGGAGTTGGTTCGCTGCTATTATATGATTCCTGATCGTCGTTTGGCGAAAAAAGTGTTGGATCTGATTAAAACGATGGCTTCTCCCGTTGAGGAAGAAGAGCAGGAAGATTAAAATCTTTCGGTTTAAGCAAAAATGCGGTTCCTGAATAAGAATCGCATTTTTTTATGGGGATAAAGATAAATATTAAGATTCCTGTTTTCAAAAAGAGCTTTCTCCTTTATATCTAAAGATGCAGTTATTTTTTGGACATGAGGAGTACATTATTATGAGGAAAAATTACCTCTTTACCAGCGAATCTGTTTCCGAGGGACACCCTGACAAGGTTTGAGTTAGTTTTTCGGACACTTTATTGGATTTGTTTTTGACACACGATCCGCAGGCGCGTTCCGCGGTTGAAACAATGGCTTCAACGGATCGGGTAATTATTTGCGGTGAAGCCCGTTTGCCGGAAACCGTTAATAAACAAATGATGGAAGAGGCTGTTCGGCGTTGTATCAAAGACATAGGTTATGAACAAAAAGGATTTGATTGGCAAACGGTTGATATTCAGAATTTTATTCATAAACAATCATCAGATATTGCCCGCGGTGTTGACGAAAACGAAAATAAAGAGGAAGGCGCCGGCGATCAGGGGATTATTTTCGGCTATGCGACAAATGAAATGGACGGGACGGAATATTCTCCGGCAACATTGTATTTGTCGCACGCTATTTTAAAGGAATTGTCGCGGTTGCGTCATACAGGCGAAATCAAGTGGCTGCGTCCCGATGCGAAAAGCCAGGTGACGCTGCGCTACGAAAACGGCAGACCGGTTGATGTGGATACGGTTGTCGTTTCAACTCAGCACACGGAAGACGTACCGTATGAAGAAATTCGCGAAACGGTGCGCGGCGTTGTCAACAAGCTTTTGCCGAACGGCTGGGAAGTTAATGACAGGAAGTTTTATGTCAATCCGACGGGGCGCTTTGTGATCGGTGGTCCGGACGGCGATACGGGTTTGACCGGACGCAAGATCATTGTTGACACCTACGGCGGCGCGATTGCGCATGGCGGCGGTGCTTTTTCAGGGAAAGATCCGACGAAAGTCGATCGTTCCGCGGCGTATGCAACGCGTTATCTGGCCAAAAACATCGTTGCGGCCGGTTTGGCGGACAAAGCGATGATTCAGTTGGCGTATGCGATCGGCGTAGCCAAGCCTTTGGCTGTTTACCTCGACACATTCGGCACCTGCAAGGTTGACGAGGATAAATTGGAAAAAATTCTGCCGGAAGTTATGGATTTGACGCCGCGCGGCATCCGCACACATTTACAGTTGAACCGTCCGATTTATCTGCCGACGTCGCGTTACGGTCATTTCGGTCGTACGCCCGGCGCAGACGGCGCTTTCCCGTTTGAAAAGACGGATTTGGCGGACATATTGAAAGCGGTTTTTTAAAATGAAACAAAATGAGACGGCGGATTATCGTTTTTACGGACGGCGGAAAGGCAAAAAGCTGAAACCTTCGCGTGAAGTGCTGCTTGAGGCTTTTTTGCCGAAAGTTCGTTTGCCGGACATAACCGACAAAAGAAACGTTGATCCGTCCTCTTGTTTTTCTTTGCCTGTGAAATCCGTTTGGCTTGAAATCGGTTTCGGCGGCGGAGAGCATTTGGCCGAGCAATCCCGCCGCTATCCGGAAACGGGGTTCATCGGAGCGGAAGTTTTCTTAAACGGCGTAACCAGTTTGCTGACGCATTTAACGGGAATGGAATGCCGCGGCGATGTGGACGAAAATATCGGTTTGGCGGAAGGGCGCGTCGATAACGTTCGCGTATATAATGAGGATGTGCGCGATATTCTGCCATGCTTTAAAGCGGGATCATTTGAACGGATTTATGTTCTTTTCCCTGATCCATGGCCGAAAAAACGACATGCGGACAGACGTTTTATCGGCCCTAAAAATCTGCCTGTTTTGGCACGGCTGTTAAAATCGGGCGGGGAGCTGCGCGTGGCGAGCGACGATATGAATTATATCCGGTGGTCTTTGCAGCATTTGATGAATTCGCCGGATTTTGAATGGACGGCGCGCACGGCGGACGATTGGCGCAAACCGCCGGCGGATTGGGTGAACACCCGCTATGAAATGAAAGCGCTCGCCAAAGGGAAAAAGCCCGTGTATTTAATCTTTAAACGGAAGTAAAACATGCAGGTTTCGGTTAAAACAACACAACATCAACGTGAATTTTTTATTAAAGGTGATTTTACCGCACAAGATGAAAAGCGCTTTTTTGACGTGTTTGTGCACATACGTTCCATGACGGAAGCGCAGCTGGCATTTAATCTGGCAAAGTGTACCTTTATGGATTCCGCGGCAATGGGAATGCTG
>JAFVEJ010000249.1 GCA_017476085.1 Alphaproteobacteria bacterium | reverse complement strand
TCTGTCCGTCGTTTTGATTCAATCGGTCAGCAGCATTCTGTTTTATGATAACCACTGGCAAAACGTCAGCCGGAGACTGGCTTTGGGAGTCGCCGCCGACATCAAAAGCGTAATCGCTTTATATAATATTTTTCCTCATCCGGAAGATCGGGAAATCATCCTCAATGAAATTAAAAAATCAATCGGATTGGACATTCGTTTTACGGATGCCCAGGAACAACCACAAAATATCCGTCTGAAACCCAACAATAAAACAGCCGAACTGATTCCCGCTTTAAAAGCTATCGGGCGTGTGTTCACAGTAAGCGATCTGCCCGAAGAACGGCGCGTTCTTATCACATTCTATCCGCCCGATTATACGGTTCAGGTTCTGCTGCCTTACAAAAAATTCTTTTCCACCACAACGTATGTTTTCGCTTTTTGGGCGCTATTTTCATCGCTGCTGTTCACGGGAATCGCCATTTTGTTTTTGCGCAATCAGATCCGGCCCATTTTACGATTGGCGGAAGCGACCAAAAATTTCGGATTGGGGCGCGATGTTGACGGATTCAAGCCCGAAGGCGCCGCCGAAGTCCGGCAAGCCGCCCTGTCTTTTCTGCAAATGCGCGACCGCATCCGCCGCCATATCGAAGAACGCACCCGCATGCTGGCCGGCGTTTCTCATGATCTGAGAACGCCGCTGACTCGTATGCGCCTGCAGCTGGCAATGATGGATAAAAATGACGACATTGAAAATCTGATCGAAGATGTTTCGGAAATGGAACATATGGTTAACGGTTATCTGGATTTTGCCCGCGGCGGCGATAAGGAAAAAACCCAAACGACGGATATCCGTCAATTAATTTCGGACACAATCGACGGATTGCGGAAAAACGGCCTGCCCGTTCAATTCGACAGCCCGGACTGCGTTGTCATGGACATCCGCCGGAATGATTTTAAACGATGCTTGTGGAATTTGGTGACAAATGCCGGCCGTTACGGCACACAAATCAACGTTTCAATGGCCGTTTCCGACAAGCTGCTGAAAATCGCGGTGGAAGACAACGGTCCCGGCATTCCCGAAGAAAAACGGGAAGACGTGTTCAAAGCCTTTTTCCGATTGGACGAATCGCGCAATTCCGAAACAGGCGGCATCGGTCTGGGTTTAACCATCACCCGGGATATCGTTACGGCGCATGGCGGGAAAATTTATATGGAAGACAGCGCCTTGGGCGGTTTAAAGGTCGTTATGGTTTTCCCGATTTAAAATCTTGTCCGATTTATTTAAAAAGACTATCTCTTTTCTTTAAATTCGAGTACACTCTTTGTGTTCCGAATCAATAGTGATTCTTTGTTTTTAGAATAGAGGTAACGTAATGCAGACAAATTATACGCCTGAAAAAACCCAGAATGAAAAACTGATTTCCTGGGTTGAAAAAATGGCTGAGCTGTGCCAGCCCGACGCCGTTCATTGGTGCGACGGATCCAAAGAAGAAAATGACGCTTTGTGCAATTTATTGGTTAAGAAAGGCACTTTTATCAAATTGAACGAACAAAAGCGCCCGAACAGTTATCTGGCCCGTTCGAATCCGTCTGACGTTGCCCGTGTCGAAGCGCGCACTTTTATCTGCTCGGAACGTGAAATTGATGCCGGTCCGACGAACAACTGGGCAAATCCGAAAGAAATGAAGGAAAAGCTGAACTCGCTGTTCAAAGGCTGCATGCATGGCAGAACAATGTATGTCATTCCGTTCTCGATGGGGCCGCTCGGTTCTCATATTTCAAAAATCGGCGTTGAAATCACCGATTCGCCGTATGTGGTCGTCAATATGGCGATCATGGCGCGCACCGGTCAGAAAGTTCTGGATATTATGGGCAAAGTCGGCGCCTTTGTTCCCTGCATGCACTCCGTCGTCATGCCTTTG
>JAFVEJ010000248.1 GCA_017476085.1 Alphaproteobacteria bacterium | reverse complement strand
TCAACAGAGCCTGAATCTTTTGCTCGCTCGCCCCCTGCGCTTCAAATTCGGCGCGGACTTCGGAGGCAGTTTTGCCTTTCATCAACGCTTCGGCCTGCGCGAAAACGTTGGACAGCAGAATCGGATGATGATCACCCGTTTCGTTCAGCGAAATCGCCGGAACGATGAAATCGCACGGAATTAAGTGCGTGCCCTGATGAATCAGCTGATAGAAGGAATGTTGTCCGTTCGTCCCCGGTTCGCCGAACAGGATCGGACCGGTTGTATAGGAAACGGCTTTGCCGTCTTTGGTGACGCCTTTGCCGTTGGATTCCATATCGGCTTGCTGCAGATAGGCAGGCAGACGGTGCAGATACTGATCATAAGGCAGAACGGCATACGCTTCCGCGCCGAAGAAATTATGATACCAAACGCCCAACAAACCTAAGATCACGGGAATGTTCTTGTCTAACGGAGCGTTTCTGAAGTGTTCGTCCATTTCATAGCCGCCGGTCAGCAGTTCGACAAAATTGTCGTAACCGACCGCGATCGCGATTGACAGACCGATTGCCGACCATAAGGAGTAACGGCCGCCGACCCAATCCCAAAATTCAAACATATTGGCGGGGTCGATGCCGAATTTTTTGACTTCTTCGGTGTTGGTGGACAAGGCGACGAAGTGCTTGGCGACGGCTTCTTCTCCCAAAGCTTTGACCAGCCAGTCACGGGCGGTCTTCGCATTTGTCAGCGTTTCCTGCGTCGTAAATGTTTTGGAGGCGACGATGAACAGAGTCGTTTCGGGGTTCAGATTTTTTAGCGTTTCGGCCATGTGTGTGCCGTCAACGTTGGAAACAAAGTGGGAGTTCAGCCCTTTTTTCTGATAATGCTTCAGCGCTTCGACAACCATCACGGGGCCCAGATCGGAACCGCCGATTCCGATATTGATCACGTCGGTCATCGCTTTGCCGGTCGCGCCTTTCCATTCGCCGTCACGAACGGCATCGGAAAATTTTTTCATCTTTTCCAAAACGGCTTTGATTTGCGGCATAACATCTTTGCCATCTACAAAGACAGGAAGATTTGAACGATTGCGCAAAGCGGTATGCAGTACGGCGCGGTTTTCCGTAATGTTGATTTTTTCACCCGAAAACATAGCTTCGCGGGCTTTTTCAACACCGGCTTCTTGCGCCAGTTTTACCAACAAATCCATCGTTTCTTTGGTGACGCGGTTTTTTGAATAATCCAATAATAAAGAACCCAGAGAAACAGAGAATTCTTCAAATCGATTCGGGTCTGCGGCAAACATATCGCGCATTGTTTTTCCGCGAACGTCGGCATAATTTTTTTCAAGCTCTTTCCAAGCGGTTAAATCGGTTAAAGTCATAGACAGATACTCCTGATTGAAATAAATTTTTTTAAAGATTAGCAGGTTTTCCGACGACAACAAAGAACAAACTGTCCGGAAGCAGCAATCGGGCGGCTGTTTTTTTAGCTTGCTCCGGTGTGACGGAGTTGATCAGGTCGTTGTAACGCTGCAGATAGTCGATTCCCAAATTGTTGTATTGCATGCCGGCTAATGTGGACGCCAAGCCGGAGCTTGAGGAAAAAGCCAGCGGAAAAGACCCTGTAATAAAAGTTTTCGCGTCTTTTAACTCCTGTTCCGTCGGTCCTTCTTCAGCCATCAGCCGCCATTGTTGCCGAATAATTTTGATCGCGTCGGCCAGTTTTGCGTTTTCCGATCCGACCGATCCCATAATCATAGGCGATAAACGGCCTGTGTTTAAGGAGGTATTAACACTGTAAGCCAAACCGTTCTTTTCCCGGACTTCGTTGAATAAGCGGGACGCGAACGATCCGCCGCCGAAACTGTAGTTAATTAACAAAGCGGCATAAAAGTCGGGATCGTTGCGTGCGATGCCCTTATGACCGAATAAAACGGCGCTCTGCGGCACGTCCATAGACAGAATATCAGTACGGTCGGATAATTCCGGCGTGACGGGCGGAATTTCTTTAATTCGGGATTTTTCAGGCAGGAAAGCAAACGTTTTTTCCAGCAGAGGCTTTAATTCTTCTGCGGAAATATTTCCCGCAACGCCGATGATTATGTTGTCAAGGGCAAAACGATTCCGTACAAAACTGCGCAAGTTGGCACGGGTCATGGCTCGAATTGATTTTTTCGTCGGCAATAAACGGGCGTAGGGATGATCTTTATAAACCAGTTTTGCCCAGCGTTCCGCAGCAACGGCGTTGGGATTGCCTTTGCGGGCTTCTATTCCCGCGTACATCCGGTTTTTCATCCGGCGAATGATTTTGCGGTCAAAGCGCGGCTCGGTCAAAGCCAGACGGAATAATTCAAACGCTTCTTCTTTGTTTTGACGCAGTGTTTCCAATCCGGCAGAAAGCGTGTCTGCCGATGCGCCGAAAGAAACAGAGATTGCCTTTTCGGACATCATTTCTGAAAACTCTTCCGCAGTATAATTCCCCGCGCCTTCATCCATTAAAGAAGTCGCTAAAGAGGAAAGGCCGGTTAGCCGTTCCGGATCGGATGCCTGTCCGCCTTTGAACAGAACGGACATAGCAATGACCGGTGTTGACTTTTCTTCAATCAGCCATGCTTCGATGCCGTTTTTTGTAATAACGCGCTGTACTTCCGGAATACGAAAAGGCATCGGTGTGACGGCCGGCAAAACGGTTTTAGAAATTTTTTCTTTTTTGACCGGCACTTTCTTTTTGACGACAATGCGCGGCGCGGAAGTCGGTTCGCCAAAAGCGTCAAGAGGCAGAATCAAACAGCATAAAAACAACAGCAGCAGTTTTTTCATGGCGCGTTCTCCGGCATTAAATAAGTCGTTACATAAGGAGCGGTCAGCATATCGGCGTAAGCTTTTTGCACATCGGCCAAAGAAACGTTTTCAATGTTTTTTTCCCAATTCTTTAAATCTTCGATCGTCATTCCCAACGCATAAAAACTGCCGATCAGATTTGCGGCCGATTCGGGATTGTCGTTCAAATATTCCAGATCCGCTACCAAACGTTTTTTAGCCTTGTTCACGTCTTTTTGCGTGACGGCCTGAGGAGACAGAAAACGATCCAGTTCTTTTTCCAGATCGTTTAAAGTTTCGCCGTTCTGGGCGGTTAAAGCAAAAGTAAAAGTTCCTTTGTCCAGAACAAAACCGGAATAGTAAGTTCCTGTCGAGCTGGCCGTTTTTTTGTTGGCGACAAAATGTTTATACATTTTTCCCATTTGGTAAGCTCCCAGGGCTTCGTTCAAAACGGCAAAGGCAAAACTTTGTTCTTTCTTTTCCGAAAGATAGGAAGGAACAATATAAACGCGCTGCAAAGAATGCAGCTTAACCTGCGGATGACGCATCTCGATTTTTGATCTGACAGGATAGGGCATAACGAATTGTTTCTTTGCCGCCGCCGTCCGGCGCGGGGGGATTTTGCCGTAATATTTTTCGGCCAAAGGCTTTAATTCTTCGGCGGTGATATCGCCGGCGACAATTAAAACGGCATTGTCTGGCGCATAATGTGTTTGATAGAAAAGTTTGGCGTCTTCCAACGTCAAAGAAGATAATTCTTTTTTAGTGCCGATGACGGGACGGCCGTACGGATGATCTCCCCATAAAACGGCGTTTTTCCGTTCGTTCAGCAAAGCGGCCGGATTGTTTTCGGTGCGCATTAGGCGTTCTTCTTTGACGACTTCCAATTCAGGGGTAAAGTCTTTTTGATAAAACCGCAGATTTTTCATACGGTCGGATTCCAAAAACATAATCAATTCCAGCCTGTCTCGGGCGATATTCTGATAATAAGCGGTGTAATCGCTGCTTGTAAACGCGTTTTCAGTTCCGCCGTTGCGGGCGATGATTTTGGAAAATTCTCCGTCCGGAACAGCCGGCGTTCCTTTGAACATCATATGTTCCAAAACATGCGCTATTCCCGATTTTCCTAACGGATCGTCAATCGCTCCGGCTTTGTACCAAACCATTTGCGTGACCACCGGAGCGCGGTGGTTTTCAATCACGACAACTTGCAGGCCGTTGTTTAATGTGAAGGTTTCGGCGTCAAAAACGGAAGCCTGAGCCGTTGCCGCCAGAAAAATAAAAAGAATAGTCAGTAAACGCATCATTTCTCCGTTTTTTCCGCAGAAGTGTTTTCTTTTTCCGGTTCTTTATCGGTCGAAGCGGAAGTGTCGGCTTTTTTTTCGGAAAGCTGTTTGGCGGCAGAGGACGACTTGACCGGTTCCGGAGCCCGAAGCATATAATCCGGCGGCAGGCTGAGCGGATGTGTCGTGACAAATCCTTCCGGATCGGGGCCGCGTTTTTCATCCAAAGAATAACGATCGCCGCAGCCG
>JAFVEJ010000247.1 GCA_017476085.1 Alphaproteobacteria bacterium | reverse complement strand
GACCGCGTTGCCGACGGCTTGCGCGGACATACGGGAAGAAAAAAGGGCGGCGATTTGTCCGTAAGTCATTGTCCGGCCGAACGGAATCGTCAGCAGAATATCCCAGACCGCTTTTCTGAAAGCCGAACCGCGCAGGTTCAGCGGCGGCGTAAAATCGGGGATTATCCCTTTGAAATAAACATCAAGCCAACGTTTCGCCGAATCAAAGACGGGCAGATTTTTTTCAACGCCCCCGCCCTCAAGCGTGTCGGCGAAATATTTCTGCCCGTCGAACCACAGTCCCGTCAAAGCGTCCCCGTCGCCGGCCAGCGTGATGCCGCCCAAGGGGGATTCATAGCGGTCAAGACAATCCATTCAATTTGTCCATCAGTCTTTGCGCGTGAAGCAGAGCTTTTTCCTCGATTTCCCTGCGCTTTTCGGGAACGTTCCGCAACGCGTAGGAAACACCGCCCGTATAAACGGCCCCCGCCCATTTCATCGAACACAAAGCCGCCGTTTGTTTCAAAGGCGCCGTCATATCATCGACAGTATAATCTTTCTTGTACACTTCTTCGGGCGCGCCACTGGTCAGGGAAGCGAGAAGCGTTTTACCGCTCAACGCCTTGCCCGTGCCGTGAGAAAAGCCGAACACGCACACGTCTTCCATCCACTTGTCCATCAAAGACGGATACGAATACCAGAAAACGGGGAACTGTAACACGATGATGTCCGCTTTTGTCAGCTTTTCCCACTCGGCTTTCACGTCGATTTTAAAATCGGGATAAAGTTCGTCCAGCAAATCAAATCCGGCGGACGGCAATTTTGCCTTCAAGTCCTCCAAAATCAACTTGTTCGCAACGGAATCGTTCAAGTCGGTATGCCCCGACACAACCAGAATGTTTTTCATTTTCACCCCTTGTTATTTGAAATGCGTTACTTGTTTTTCAGCGTCTCTTTTTTTGCGTATAGTCGGGTGGGACGCGTTAATCAAGCTATACTTTGGGCAGTCTTTATCGTGGTCGTTGATGATGCCGCACGCCTGCAAATGCGAATAAACGGTGATCGATCCCAGATACTTGAATCCCCGTTTTTTCAAATCTTTTGCAATCCTGTCGGACAAACCGTTTGAAACGGGGATAAAACCGTCCGCGTGTTTGTCGTATAAGATCGTCTTGCCGTCCGAATGTCCCCACAAATAAGCGCAGAAAGAGCCGTATTCCGCCCTGATTTTTTGAAAACACCGCGCATTATTGATAACGGCGGAGACTTTGCGAGGGGAACGGATCATACCGTCCGTATTTAAAATCCGGTCAACGTCCGCTTCCGTATAAAGCGCGATTTTGTCGTAATCGAAACCGTCAAAACACTTGCGGAAGACTTCCCGCTTTTGAATCATCAGATTCCAGCTCAGGCCGCACTGCATCGCCTCAAGCATCAAAAATTCGAACTGTTTTTTGTCGTCGTGAACGGGGACGCCCCATTCCTCGTCGTGATAGAGGCGACATAGTTCCGATGCCTTGTCCCAATCGCAATAGCTCAAAATTCCACCACCATAGACATTTTCTCCGGCCCGTTTTCAAACCCGAACGATTTTAATACTTTTCATAATGAATTTTATTTTTATCAAAATCGTTTTTGTCATAGCCTTTTTTGAATTCCCCTTTGCCGCCCAACGCCACAAGATTTAATACGGCGTAATCGTCAGGAATGTTTAACAATTCGCGGATTTCTTCATCAGACGTTTTATGCTTGCCTTGCCTGTTCCTGATTTGAACCCAGCAAGCCCCGACATCATACTGTTCCGCCGCAAGCAAAATGTAAGACGACGCGATCGCGCCGTCTTCTATCCAGAATTCGCCTCTTTTCAAATTGACCATAACGACGATAACTGCGTTCGCTCCTATAATCTGACTTCCGCCGAAGCTTTTACATGCGGCCAGTTTTTTAATGGTATTTTTGTCTTTGACAACGACAAATTCAACGGGACGATGCCCGAATGAAGACGGCGCAGTCAGCGCCACATTCATTATTTCATCGATAATATTTTGATCAATCTCTTCATTCGTGTATCTGCGCGTTGAACGCCTTTTTAAAGCAAGTTCCAAAAGTTTGTTTTCTTTCGGAACAGCTGTGTTCTCTTTGTCTTCATTTGCCATTGCATTTGCTCCTAACATCAAACCGATCAATATAACGGCCAGACATTTTTTCATTATCGCACCTTTTCGCTTCACTTCAATCAAAAGAGAGCTGCAGCTATCTGTTCCCCTTTAGTATCCTATTTTTTTCAACCAAGTCAAAACCGCCGCTTTTGTTCCCGCGCGGTCGTTCTGCGCCGTGTGTCCGGCAAGAGCCGCGCTTATTTGCTTAATCCCAGTTGACGCAAAATCCCGATCATTCCTTCCGCGGCGATGTCGTTGGTGATTTTGCCGGCCGCGTTGAAATAATAAAAATTCATCACGGTCGTTTCGATTTTTTTGCCGGTGGCGGG
>JAFVEJ010000246.1 GCA_017476085.1 Alphaproteobacteria bacterium | reverse complement strand
AATGTGTGATTAACGCCCATTGTGAAAAAGGGATGTATTGCGAACGGGATTATACCTGTAAAAAAATCGATCCCTGCATAGATGCGGTGTGTTCTCCGGCTGCGCCTCATTGTATGCCGAAACCGTATAAATCACTGCCATATACCTGCGTCCAATGTTTGGAAGATTCTCATTGTCCTCCGGTCGCGGGATTGAGTCGCCGATGCGTGGACGGATATTGCCTGTTTAATGTGGAAGGAAATATTCCCGCGCAGCAGAAAGCGGAAAAGGTTCCCGAAAAAGAACAAGAACTTTTGCCGGTTGAAGAGGATAACGGCGGTTATGATGATTATTCTGACGAGTATGGATATGCTGAATGATTTATAAAAAGCTCCTCTGTTGCCGAGGAGCTTTTTTTTACAGATAGTTCAGCAGACTTAAATTATTCAAAGTTGACAGAACGGAATAAGATACTTTCAAATTTTCGGATGCCTGCAGCAGCATCGTGACCGCTTCCGTTTTATCGACTTGCGTTAATGCCGAAATATAGCTGTCCAAAGAATTTTGCAGGATTGTTTGATTGTCGATCGTTGTTTTGACTTGGTCCATTCTGGTGATGACCGAATATTGTATGCTTGTGACGTCATCGTTTTTTTTGTTCGGATTGACGGTCAGGGCTTTATCCAACAAATTCAGCGCTTCCGAAACGCGTTGTCCGGCGCTTTCGGGAGTGTCCGCGTCCAGCAGATTTCCTTGCGCAATATTGCCGAGAGCTCGGAAAATTTTTTCAAAAGCCGAAGCCGATGCATTAATATCGTTCGCGACATTGCTTGTTTCGCTGATCCTGTAGTTGAAAGCCAGTTGACCTCCGCGGTAGTAAGTGTCCGTCGCAAAAGAGGCGGAAGCAAAACTTGCCGTTGCGCCGTATTCGGGAAAACTTTCCGTGCGTACGGTCATTTCTTTGCCGTCATCGGAAATGCCCAAAACAGTGTATAAACCGTTGTAGGTATTGTCTGTTCCTTTCATTTCAACAGTCGCGCCGACAGAATATGTTTTGCAGATCGTTAAACCTTCTCCGTTTATCAAAGGAGTGCCGCTGTGAGCGTTCATTTCCGTAACGATACGGGTTTTATCCGAAAATTTGACCGTGCGGCCGTCTTCGGAAACGGAATCGACAATATATATTTTGTCGTTGCTGTCGGCTCCTTTAATGATCAGGCAGTCCCCGGCATGATATTGGGAAAAGGCTCCTTTGACAGAGGCGCTCATCGTGTTTTGATTAAGATTGAAAGAAACGTCGCCGGTCTGCAAAGCACTGCCTTTTAAGCTGGATGTGATGAAGCCGCCGATGTCCGTATGAGTCGTAACCGTTGCCACAGAGGTTATTGACGGAACGGGAGTGCCGGAAGAAAAGTTTAAAGTCGCGCCGTCCGACGAAACGGATTTGACATATAAAGTGTACTCTTGGTTCAAGTTGTCTTTGATCGTGACTGTTTGCCCTGCGGAAAGGTCACTGAATGTTCCGGCAGATGCAGTTAAAGAGTTGTTGACGCTGTCGGCAATGACGGAACGGTTGATTTGGAAAGTCTGAATTTCTTCGCCCACGTTGGAATTTGCAGTAATTTTTCCCGTTTGCGTGCTTTGTTGAATCGTAACGGAACCGCTTGTCAGAACGGGAGTATTCAGCGTTTCGTCCGTCACCGTTTCGTCAAAGATGATTGTCGAACCGTCCCGCGAAATGCTTTGAATCGTCAGATATCCGTCATTGGCTGTCGTTCCGCTCAGTAAAATCTGCTGCCCTTCTTTTAAATCGGAAAACGAACCGGCGCGTCCCGTCAGGGAATTGGTCGTGATATCCGTTGTCGGATCTTAAGTGGAATTGAATTTCCATGTTTCCGTTGTTAATGTGACGGCCGAAGAGTCGGTCAGTGTTTCGTCGGTCAGCGTTTCGGCAAAAGTAACGGCGGAACCGTCGGCGGAAACGGATTGAACCGTGAATGTTCCGTTGTTGCTCGCCGTGCCGTTAAGGATAACCTTGCTGCCGACGGACAGTCCCGTGAATGTTCCTTGGTCCGCCGTTAACGAACCTGCGGCAGCATCAAAGGTCATAGTGTTGGAGGGAGATCCGTTGTAAACGGTTGTTTTCGGCGCGACGGTTTGAAACTCCTGTTCAATCGTAATGCCGCCCAGCGTTTCCGCCGAAGTGGACATTTGGGAAAGCGAGGCGGAATAGCTGGTCGGGTAAGTCAAAACATCGCCGTTATAAACCGATTGAAATTCTTCCAGAGTCTTATAGGAAAAATCAACCGGCGGCACTGTTGTTTTTCCTCCGCCGAAGATATAATTTCCGTCAATTTCCGTATTCAGGTAATAGGCGATTAAAGACATCGCTTCAAAGGCCGCATCCTGCACATTGCGCAGAGAAATCATTTGTTCTTCCGTGGGGTTTTGGGACATCGCCGTCAGGTCGTTCGCATAAAATTCGCGCACTTGAGAACGAACGGTCGTCAAAGCCGAACGGATGCCGTCCATGGATGTTTGCTGCGTTTCCAGCATAACCTGCGTGATGGAGTTGGTTTCCAGATACTTTGTCGTGACGGCTTGTTCGTTCTGCAAAGACAACAAGCGGTAAGTGGATAACCCGTATTTGTCATAAGAAGCGTATCTGTTGCCAGTGGAGGCCTGATAAGAAACGTCTGACATCGCGGCTTTTTGCTTTGTCATTTGCGACAGGTATAAGTGATAAGTGGCGGTTGTCGGGACTCTAGTCATGGTTTTGCTCCCTTACTACACAATGCTGTCCAATAATTCCAGCATTTCCAAAGAAGTTGTCAGCGCTTTTGCGGCGGCGCTGTATGAACGTTGATATTGCAACATGAGTGCCAATTCTTCATCCAGATCGACACCGCTGACATCCTGTTCTTTTCTGTATATGGTTGTAACCAATTCGGTTTGATAGTCGTTGGTTGATTTGGCTTCATTTAAATTGACGGCCAGTCCGCTGACAATTGAGGCCGCGTAATTGGTCATTGTCGCTGTTGTTTTTCTGAAACTGCCGGCGGAACCGAATGGAAGCGCTTTTGTGAAAACGGCCGCAATATCATTCGCCAGCGAATTATCCGTTTCTCCGACAAAGTAAGAACCCGTTGCGGAGCTGTATTGGATCTTCCCCGTGTTCAGTTTTCCCGGGGTTTCCAAAATATCGGACCGCACATTTAAGGAAGCCGCATAGTTTGCATGGGATATTTTCATTCCCAACCGATCCAAAATGCTGCTGCTGGTGACGTTGTTGACGGTTGTTTTCGTTTCCGTAATTTCCATTTGGTGATTGTCAATATTGATTAAACGCAAACGGTATCCGGCGCCTTCCTGAACCAGTTCCGCCTTGACGATTTGGCGTCCGGCGTCGTCAATCAGGCTTGTGTTAATTTTTTCCGCAATTGTTTTTAGGGAATCCGTTGTCGTGATTTCAACGGATCCGAAATTCAATCCATGAACGGTGTCGGAAAAATTCAGCATGGTTTTTCCTCTGATTCCCATCAGAGCGCCGGTGGAAAATATTTCCGACTCATAAACGGAATCTTCTTTGGATGTAACGATCAGGTCGTTTAATCCGAAAAAGTTTGAAAAGCCCGCATACGTTTGATCGACAACACCGCTGCCGTCCGCATCAAAACCGATGGAAATGTCGGCGGCATCACTTCCTCTGAGAACAGAGGCTTCGTCTTTGAATGTGATTGAGTAAGCGCTGGTTCCTAAATCAATCGCCAATCGGCCGTCTGCGTTTAATCCGACAGAAGCGGTTGTCAGATGCGGGCCGTCAACGGCCGTGCGCAGCCAATCCTGGATTGTTTGGCTCATATCGTTGATGCTGCCGTTTGTAAAGGCAAGATCGTGAGTCAAACTGGTACTGAATGCTTCTTCGCCTTCCGAATTAAACAGAATAATTTTAACGTCTCCGCCCGACAGCGAGATTGTTTGCTGCGCGCCGTCAATGAATGTTCTTGTTCCGACAGCTTCATAAACCGTGTTCGGATAGCAGGAGCCGGTATTGTGAACGGCGTTCATTTGCTGTGTCATTTGATAAGCCAGTTCATCCAGCTGCAGCTGCAAATCCTGCAGTTCCGTATCGCGCAGTTTGATCAATCCGCTCATTTCGCCGGAAGTAATTTCTTTGGTGATATCAAATTTTCCGGCATAGATGCCGGTAATGCTGCCGGCAGAATAGGAAATTAAAGATCCCGTGGCTGTAACCGCTTCATGAGAAACGACTACGTTGTCTTTGTCCAGCAAAGGCTTGCCGCCGGCCGTCAGAATGACTGTTTCTTCCGTTGACCGTTCATAAGTTTGTATGTCCATAATTTCCGACAGACGGGTAATCAGTGTATCACGCTGGTCTTTATAATTGTCGGCCGATTGTCCGCCGACGGCGGTTGTGCGCACAATGTCGTCGTTCAGTTTGTCCAGCTGTTTTAAAATATCGGTGACTTCATCGCACAAAGATGAAATTTCTTCATCGACTTCTTTTCGCAGCGCCTGAATTTGATCGCTTAATTCCCTCATTTGAGAAAAAGATGTATCCAATGCGGTGACGGCGGTTGATTGGGCGTTCAGTTTGTCCGAATCAATTCCCAAACTTTCAAAGGCCGTTTGAATGGCATTGATACGGTTGGATATGGAGTATTGCGAAGACGGCTGCCCCATTTTGGCTTGAATTAAATCCAGATAATAAGTCCGAACGCTGGCTTCCTGTAAAATTCCCGTTTCTTTGCGCAGCTGCGCGCGCATTTTCATATCGACCTGGCGCAGATCCGTGTTGCTGATCGCGCCGGAAGAAACGCCGTTGTTTAAAACAAGCGTTTTTTGAGAATAGGCTTTTCGGGAATATCCTTCCGTGTTGACGTTGGATACGTTTTCGGACACCACGTCAATCGCTTTCTGCGACGTTCTGATGCCGTTCAAAGCGCTACTGATCGAATGCGTAAGAGACATGGCGGATCCTTTCTTTAAATTTAAAGAACCTGATTAAAGGAAATCGCCGCGGGATTGCCCGCATCGTTTTCCATACTGCCCTGACGGGTATAAAGAGGTGCTTTGGTATGGTTTTGTTCGGCAACATCCTGCACGATCGCGTTTAACAACCGTGACGTTGCTTCTATGTTGATTTTTAACAGCCGCGCGTTTTCCGTCGTCAGATTGTTTAATGTGACGGCGGCTTTGCGCAGGATGCTTTTTTGCTTTTCAGGCAGCGCTTTTAATATTTCTCCTCTCTGGGAAAAATAAGCGAAAGATTCCTCGTAAGCGGCCGACAACTTTGTTTTTTGTTCCAACAAGTCTTTGCATTCGCTTTGACGCTGCTTTTTCAGCAAAGAGTTTTCCTTTTTCAAAATGCCGCATAGTTCGCTCATTAAAGCCAACAGACGGCTAAGCTTTTTTTCCGGAAATTGTTCCATCTGCATTCTCCTTTTTTATTCCGCGGATGCGGCCGTCATTGTATCGGCTTCCTGCTGCAGCAGCAGTTGGGTCATAATTTGGTTCGTCAGCCCGATGCCGCCGGATTTCGCCGTCATTTTGCCGTATTCGTCGATCAGCATGGACCGGAAAATTTTTTCCGCATTGCCGCCGCCGAAAGTTTCGTTAACGGGAACGGTCGCATACATTTGTTCAAAAGTTTGCGATATAAAGAATGCTTCAAATTCTTCAACCGCTTTTTTGACTTTTTCCATGTCCGCGCGCGCGTTGATTTTCGGGGCCGCTTTTTGCGGTGCGGCGGCGGAAATAAAATCTGTGGATACACTATTCGTGTTCATCACTTCAACTCGATTTCAGCCTGAAGATCCCCGGCAGCATTGACTGCCTGCAAGATGCTGATCATATCGCGCGGGCCTACTCCCAAAGCGTTTAATCCGTCTACCAGTTCCTGTAAGGAAACGCCGCTTTTTAAGATGTTGAGTTTATTGCCGGATTGTTCGTCAACCTCGATATCCGTTCTGGGAACGGTGACTGTTTCGCCCGTCATAGAAAACGGTGCCGGCTGGGAAACCTGCGGTGTTTCCGTGATCCGGATCGTCAGGTTGCCCTGTGCAATGGCGATCGGATTGATGCGGACGTTTTCGCCGATGACGACAATGCCGGATTTTTCATCAATAATGACTTTTGCAGCTTGGTCGGGCTGGATGCGCAGCTGTTCAATGTCGGTCAGCATTTGAATCAGATCTTCACGCCGGCTGCGATCTATATTAATGGATACCGTGCCTGAATCAATCGTTGTCGCCGCAACCGATCCCACATAAGAGTTGATCGCGTCGGTGATGCGGGCGGCAGTCGTGAAATCGGGATTGCGCAGAGCCAGTTTGATGAATTTTTGATCGGCAAAATCAAACGGAATTTCACGTTCGATAATCGCTCCGTTGGCAATCCTGCCAGAGGTCGGAACGCCTTTGACAACGCTTTGCGCGTCGCCCTGAGCGGAAAAACCGGCAATGGCGACTTGTCCCTGCGCGATTGCATAAACCTCGCCGTCCGCGCCCAACATCGGCGTGACCAATAAAACGCCGCCCTGTAAGCTTTTTGCGTCGCCCAAAGCGCTGATTGTGACATCAATGCGCGTTCCCTGGCGGGCAAAAGCGGGCAGGCTGCCCGTAACCATGACGGCAGCGACATTCTTTGTTTTTATTTTGCCGTCACGGGTGTTCACGCCTAACCGTTCCAACATACCGATCAAGCTTTCTTCGGTAAACGCCATCGAGGAAATGCTGTCTCCGGTTCCGTTTAATCCGACAACCAATCCATATCCGATCAAATAGTTTTCCCGAACGCCTTCAATGTCGGAAATATCTTTGATGCGGGAACTGGCATGTGCCGGCGCCGTCCACAGCAGAAGCGCCGCGATTAAAGCACCTATGCTTTTTTGTATTGTTTTCAATGACTTTCCCATGCTCGGCCTCTTTCAATGCGTTGAGCGAAAATATCTGTTGTGTCGGATGCGAAAACCGTGCCAATTTTTATTTCCGGAGAATGCGGGCAAAAAATAAATGCGAATTGTCGGGTGCTGGGCAAAATTTGCCGATTTTTAATTAAAGCAGGATAGGATATACTGAATAAAAATTACTCGGAAGGGGATCGCAAATGACTATTAAAATCGGATCGACGGGAGCGGCTAAAGCGATCGGATCAACACGCAAAGGAACAAAAGCGACGGGGGCGGACGGTTCTTTTTCTTCTTTTTTGGAAGAAACGGAGGGCGTATCGTCCTCTTCGGTCGGGGCTGCTTCGGAAATTGGCGGACTGGAAGCGCTTCTGGCGGCGCAGTCGGTCGGTGACGCTTTGCAGGATAACGGCAAAAAGAAAAGAGCGGCGGCGCATGGAAATGAACTTTTGGATAAACTGGAAGATTTGCGAACGGCAATTTTGACCGGTTCCGTTCCTAAAAACAAACTGATTGAGTTGGCGCAGGCTTTGAGAGTCAAACGGGAAGCCGGATTGGATGCCGAGCTGAATCAAATTCTGGACGATATCGAATTAAGAGCGGAAGTTGAGTTGGCAAAGCTATCAAGCAACGTTTGATTTTTATATGGTTTTGGTGTAAAACAGATACGGTTAAGCGAACAAATGGGGACTTCAACATGGGAATTGAGCTGCCTAAAGGATACAGACCTTCTGCCGACGAACCGTTTATGAACGATTTGCAGAAAGAATATTTTCGTCGAAAACTTGAAGATTGGCGCGCGGAATTGCTGAAAGGTTCCGAGGAAACGTTGGATAATTTGAAGGAAGGCGGCATGACCGTTCCCGATATTTCCGACCGGGCCTCCGCCGAAGCGGATAAAGCTTTGGAACTGCGGACGCGCGACAGAATGCGCAAAGTTATTTCTAAAATTGATGTTGCTCTGGGAAAACTGGAGGACGGCACTTACGGTTATTGCGAAGAAACCGGCGAACCGATCGGATTGGAACGCTTGATCGCCCGGCCGATCGCCACTTTGTCAATCGAAGCGCAGGAACGTCATGAACGTATGGAAAAAACCTACAGCGACGATTAATTTTTCAGCCGTTGAAAGAAACAGGCGGGTCGGTCGGATCCGCCTTTTTGATGATAAAACAGGAGTTTTTTAATGAACCTGATACTGGCTTCGGCCTCGCCGCGCAGGTTGGATTTATTGCGTCAAATCGGTATTGTGCCTGCGGAAATCTGTCCGGCGGATATTGACGAAACGCCGTTTAAAAACGAAACGCCGCAAAGTTATGCATTGCGTATGGCTGCGTCTAAAGCGGCTGTGATTGGCGCGCATCGGCCGGAGCATTTCATTTTGGCTGCGGATACGGTCGTCGCCTGCGGCCGGCGTATTCTGCCTAAAGCGGAAACAACGCAGGATGCTTCTTTTTGCTTGAATTTGCTTTCCGGCCGACGGCATACGGTGTATGGAGGCATTTGTCTGATTCGGCCTGACGGCAAATCTGTAACGCGTTTGGTAAAAACGTCTGTTGTTTTTGCCCGTTTGCATGAAACGGACAAGCAAAAATATCTTGATTGCGGCGAATGGCAGGGAAAAGCCGGCGGTTACGCAATACAAGGACGAGCCGCTTTGTTTGTTAAAGAAGTGATCGGTTCTTATTCCAATGTCGTTGGATTGGGACTGTATGAAACGGGAGCGCTTTTAAAAGGGACGGGAGTCTTTGACTGAAATGCGGTTGGTTCACAGCTTTTCCCCGTTTGAAGAATTTTGCTTTTTGTTTGATGATGACGGATTGCCGGCGGAAGTTTCTGTTTGGCGGGAAAGCGATTTGCAGACAGGGGCGCTTTATGTTGCTCAGGCTGTCCGATGCGTCGGTTCCGGCTGGTTTTTGGATGTAGGAAAAGAGGCGGCGGTTTATTTGAACAATCCTCCGTTTTATTTGAAACCGGACGGGACGCTTTGTGATCGGAAATTGACTGAAGGCGATCGGCTGATCGTTCGCATCGTTCGTCCGCAAACGGCGGAAAAAGAAGCGGAAGCTTCTTATAAAGCGACACTTTCCGGCCAATATACCGTTTTGATTCCGACGCAAAAGACTCCGTCTTTTTCCAGACAGTTGGCTCAAGAGGCAAAAGACCGTTTGAAACTTTTAGCTCCCGACGATGGCGTTTTATTCAGAACGGCGTCACAGAATGCAGATTTGAATGAAATCGCGTCGGAAATCGAGCGGTTAAAACAAGAATGGAAATCCGTATTGCCGAAAAACGACAAGCCCGGATTACTTTATAAACCGCGGCGGGATATCTTTGCGTATGCCGAAAAATACAGGGATAGTCTGACGGAAATCGTTACGGACGATTCGGAAACGTCGGCGTTTCTGAAAAAAGAAGGTTTTAATGTTATTTTTGACATGCAAGGCGTTTGGGAAAAAGAACGTTTGGACGAAGCGTTGGATATGGTCAGAGCCGAAAGAACGCCTCTTCCTTCCGGCGGGTTTTTGATTGTTCAGCAGACGGCAGCTTGTGTTTGTTTTGACGTTAATACCGGATCCGGCCATGCTTTTGCGGCAAATGAAGAAGCTTGTCCCGAAATTTTAAGGCAGATTCGCCTGAAAGGTCTGGGCGGTCAAATGATCGTTGATTTTGCCGGTCGGAAAGATAAAAAAGTCATCAGCCGCTTTCTTCCAAAGCTGAAAAATGAAAATGTGTTTGTCAGCGGTATTTCCACTTTAGGATTGGTTGAACTGACGGTTGAAAAAACAAAACGGTCAATATTTGATTTGTTTTCTTTCGAACAAAAAGATATCCGAAACGCGGCTGAAATTATTCGCGCGCTTTGGTTTTCTTCGCCGAAAACGGAAGTGCTTGTTTGCGTTCCCGCAGGTGTTTTGAAGTATCTCTCCTCTTGTGTTCGCAGGCTTGAAGACCGGTTGGGAACAAATATAAAATTACAAACTTCGGAAACAATCAGAACGGAAGGAATCGCAAATGAAAAAGCCTAACGTGTTTGAACGTCCTTCGGATTTGCCCGCATTGGATATGAAATGCCCGATTTGCGGCAAACCGACGGTGTTTTTATATAAACCTTTTTGTTCCAAACGGTGCGCGGATGTTGATTTGAACCGGTGGCTGACCGGCGCTTATGTCATTGAAACCGACGAGGAAGAAGAAACCGAAGAAAAAAATGAAAAAAATATGGACAGATGATTTTGAATCGGTTATAAACTTTTCCTGTGCGGCGCCTGGGTAGCTCAGTCGGTAGAGCAGGGGACTGAAAATCCCCGTGTCGGCGGTTCGATTCCGTCCCCAGGCACCATTAGACTAAGCCCCTTTAAGGGGCTTTTGTTTTGAGCCGGGCGAAAAAATAATGAAAAAACTCTTTTTGCTTGTTTTCTTGATTT
>JAFVEJ010000245.1 GCA_017476085.1 Alphaproteobacteria bacterium | reverse complement strand
TTTCTGTTTGTCGGTTAATTCCGCTTTTGCCGAAAAACAGAAATACGAGCGGCGGTACCAAAAGAAAACGGCTGTATTTCAGAAAAAAACGCCGTATGTTCAGGAAAAAGATTTGCCTGATGCCGGTTCTTATTTTGAAGTCAGCCGTAAAAAGCCTCAGGTGAAAACGGAATATCAGCCGCAGGAAACGATTTTTAAAACGGACAGTGCCAATGTTGTTTGCCGCGGCGAAAATACGTTCAGCTGCACTTTTTTTAAAGCGAATTTTGAAACTTCGGTTGACTGTGAAGATTCTCGTATTGTTTTGAAGGTGACGGAGCCGCAAAAAATGACTGTGGCTTTATCTTCTTTATATCCGAAAGGAAGCTGTCCGTTTGATCTGATTTTAAAGCACGAGCTGTTGCATGTTGATATATACAGAAAAACATTGAATGGATTTATCAAAAGAACAGAGCAGAATTTGGCGGACAAGTACAGAAAAGGGCAGACGGACTCTAAAGGATGTAAAGAAATCCAGAAAAGAATCGCGGCTCTGACAGAAAGTTTGGCGAAGAATTATTCCGAAGAGGCCGCGGTCGAAACCGCTAAATTGGATCGGGAAGACGGATCGCATAAATACGGCTTTGAAGCCTGCAAAGTTCAAACAGAAAAAACGGGAGAAAAACAAGAGTGAGGAAGTTTGTTTTTTGTACCGTATGTCTGACGGGATGGCTCGGGATTTTCAACGCTTTTGCCGCGCAGAAACCAACGGTTAAAGCAACGCGTGTCGAACCGCGGATCATTTATGAAATATCCAAACCTGAAACGGCATGCAAAGATATAGTTCTGAACGATCCGACACTTCGCGGTCATCAGGACGGAGGATGCACCGTGCCGGAGGATTGGATCGGCGAGGCGGATGTGGACTGTGCAAAAAAACAGATATCCTTTACGTTCGGATTTCAAAAATTCACTGTTCAAATCGCTAACAGATTTAAGAAAGGAACGGTGATATTCGATCAGATATTAAAGCATGAATCAACGCATGTGAGCCTTTATCGAAAAACGACCGAAAAGTTTTATCAGCCGGTGGCGCGGGCTTTGCTGATGCAGTACGAGCGTTCCGAGAAAAACGGCAAAAGTTGTCCGTATATAACGGCTGATATCAAAAAACTTTTTTATAAGTATATGAAATTATTATGGAAAGAACAGAAAAGACAAAATGATTTGATTGACGGCATTGAAAATTACGAATATCAAGACAATCAAGTGTATATGATGCATCCACCAAAGGTGGAATATACGTTTGCTCAAGTAAATTTTTCTTTTATGGCTGTTCGAGCCAGAAGTGATTCGGCTGCGGGACGAATTATTATTGAAATAATTCTTTCGAAAAAAGATTATTTCAGAAAAGAAAAAATATTAAAAAAGTATTGCAAAGAAATTGAAGCTAAATTAGCCGAGCTCTTTAAAATTCGCCGAAACGAGAATAAAACGCCGGAAGAGTTTATGGAAGAAGCGATTGAAATTTCAAAAAAAATGATGGGAGAGAAATTACGTCATCCCACCAAAAGAGTAAAAATAGATTTGCCCGCGGCAAGCGGAAGCAAGATAGATACAAATGAAAATTCAGATGCGGGAAAAACCGGTGTAATCAAAAACGAAAAAAGAAGTTCTTCCGGAAAATTACCGACGACAAACGAAAACAAGACATATACAAATAAAAAATACGGCGCGGAAAAAAACAATGTGATAAAAAACGATTCTTCCAAAAAGAAGGAGAGATTTATTCTTCCTGACGAATTTATGAAAGAGCGCATAAAAATGAAGAAGATTTTCGAATCAAAAAGGGAAGACACTTCATTTTCTTCAAATTCTGAATCGGTTCCGAACGAAAAAACTTCATTGCCGCAGGAAAAAACGACAGAACAGGTCATAGATATAGTTGCGGATGACGGTTTGACGGCAATAATTCCTTTCGTGAACATAAAACGCAGCCCGTCAGAAAAAGAACAGCCGCTTTCAGCTCTTTCGCATCAGAGAAAAGAAAATGTTTCGGCCGTTCAGACTCAGAAAAAAACGGAACGGACTGCTCCTTATTTGCCGGAACGACAGACGGTTGAAAATCGGAGTAATAAGGAAATTTCTCCGCAAATTCCGAAAATAAGCAAAAGCGATCTTTCGCTTATTAATTCAATCAAGGATTTGTTTATGGCGATAGCGGACGAGTTCAAGCTGAAAGAAAGATTTGAAAAATGGTGGCAGAATTTGCAGAACAGATCATTGAATGTGACGACAAAAACACAAGGAGATTCGACATTCGGTGGAAATACGGAAAAGACAGCAAAATGAAATAGCTTTTTGACAAACTTTTGTTATAATACGTTAAAATTTTTACGGATAAAAGGCAGGTATTGATGGCGTTGGCCTCTTATGCAACAAGGGCGGAACAAACACGGGGAAGATTTTATCCCGAACAGGA
>JAFVEJ010000244.1 GCA_017476085.1 Alphaproteobacteria bacterium | reverse complement strand
GTCGAAAATCCCGCGCCGGGGGCGCAGGCTTTGGTAACGGTTGAACGTTCCGGCATTTTAAAATCGTTTGTGAAAGTATTGGAAAGTTCGGTCGAACAGATCAAACTGCCCGTAACGGACGAATTTTTCCCCGGTGTGTATGTATCCGTCGCGGTCGTTTCACCGCGTGTTGACAAACCGGTGGAAGGGGAAGTCGATTTGGGAAAACCGACTCAATGGACGGGGTATCTGAAAATCCCCGTGTTGGACAAATCACGTCAGATCGCCGTGACGGTTGAGCCGGAAAAGCAGGATTATCGCCCTGGTCAAACGATGAAAGCAACTTTGTTGGCCGCGCTGCCGAATCAATCAAAAGAGCCCGTGGAAGCGGCGGTTGTCGTTTTGGACGAAGCGGTGTTGTCACTGCTGCCCGACGGAATCAAAAGCTTTGATCCGTATGAGGGGTTAAACAGACTCGGTGATTTGGATGTGCGGACGTACAGTTTGATTCAGCAATTGATCGGACGTCAGAAAATCGAAAAGAAAGGCGCAAACCAGGGCGGAGACGGCGGTTCTGATTTCGCCGTGCGTGATGTCTTTAAATTTGTGGGATATTTCAACCCGTCGATTAAATTGGACGAAAACGGCAAAGGTTCTTTTGAAATGAAACTGCCGGACAATCTGACGGGATGGCGCATTATCGCGGTGGCTGTGACGCCCGAGCGGTTTTCCGGCATGGGCGAAAGCCGTTTTAATGTTTCCCGGCCTTTGGAAGTTCGCGCGTTGCTGCCCAATCAGTTAAGGGCAAACGATATATTTGCTCCGGCAGCGTCGATCATGAATCGGACGGACAAGGAAAAGACGGTTACGGTTTCCGTTCAGGCAAGCGGGGCAATGAAACAGTCCGTTTCGCTGACAAAGGAAATTACGTTAAAGCCGTTCGAACGTCAGGCGGTCTTCTTTGATGAAATTCAGGCGGTGCTGACGCCGGAACAGGAGTCGGGCAAAATCACGCTGACTTTCAGAGCAGTCAGCGGCGAAGAAAAGGACGGCGTCAAACAAAAAATTGACGTGCTGAATCTGACGGTATTTGAAACGGCGGCTCTGTTCGGCAGTGCAGACGGACAGTCAACGGTTGTTCCCGTTGCCGTGCCGCAAGGCGTTAAAACGTATGGCGGGCGGTTTTCTCTGTCTGCCGCGCCGAGTGTTTTAAACGGTTTGCGCGGGGCAATCGAAGCAATGCGCGATTATCCGCATCCGTGTTGGGAACAAAAGCTGAGCCGAGCGGTGACGGCGGCTGTTTATGCTGCGGAAAAGAACGCGGTTTGGACGGATGATTTATGGCCGGACGCGGAAGATTTTGTGAAGAAGACGCTGGCGGAAGCTCCCTCTTATCAGGCGGAAAACGGCGGTATGGCGTACTTTGAACCGCAAAAGATTTTTGTCAGTCCGTATCTGTCGGCTTACACGGCTTATGCGTTTGGTTATCTGTTGCGGCAGGGATACGAGATTCCTCAACAAGTGCAGGAGAAATTGGCGCAGTATCTGCTGATGTTTTTTAAGCAGACGGGAAAGAACGCAAATTTGAAAACGGCTTTGACAACCCGTTTGTTGTCCGCCGGATTCTTGAAAGGGAAAAATCTGATCACGGCGGCGGATATTGCCGTTTTTGATCGCGATATTCCTTTGATGACGGCGTTTGACAAAGCGTTGTATCTTCAGTTAAATCCCGAAAACAAAGCGCTTTTAAACGATTTGTATAACAGTTCGTATCAAACGTCGGGCAGTCTGATTTTTAAGGAAAAAGCCGATCAGCCGTACGATTTGCTGCCGTCTTCGGCAAAAACGACCTGTGCCGCTTTGACGGCGTTCGTTCAAACCAAGGACGGCAAGGCGGAAGCGGTGATGCGCGGCGTCTATTCATTACGCTTGAAAGACGGGACTTGGGCAAATACTCAGGCAAACGCTTTTTGTTTAATGGCTGTTACGGAATATGCCGAAAAAGCGGAAGCGCGGACACCGGATCTGATGCTGAAAGGACAATTCGATAACCGGGTTTTGTTTGAAACGGCGTTTACTTCCAAAACCGACGCTCCTGTTTCTGCCGCAGCCGTTTTGACGCCCGAAACGGCCGGAAAAAAAGTTGATGCGGGAATAGAAGCGCAAGGTCAGGGCAAATATTATTATTCGACAATTTTGTCCTATCCGTCCGATTTGAAAAAAGCGGTCAATGCGGGATTGGAGGTGACACGCGGTTTGTTTGTCGAACGCGGGGATAAATTCGTTCCCGTAACCAAGGATACAGTCTTAAAACGCGGCGATCTGGTCAAGGTTGAATTGACGCTGATCAATCCGGTCGAACAGTATTTTGTCGCGTTAAGGGATCCGGTCGCGGGGGCGTTCGAACCGGTGTCGTCTTTGTTGGCAACGTCGTCCAAAACCGATCGGGAAAAAACGGAAACGGATCGGGCTTTTGACTTTGAAGACGCAAGACACGATTCTGTCGGCTTTTATGCTGAAGTCCTGCCTGCCGGAACGCATCGGGCATCCTATACGGCGCAAGTCGTTGCGGACGGAAAATTTACGGCGTTTCCCGCCAAAGCGGAGACTATGTACACACCCGACGTGTTCGGTTTAACGGCTTCGGATACGGTTAACGTTGCGCCGTAGTCGGAAAAAAACGGCAATCGTTTGTGCCGGTATTCTGCTGTTC
This sequence comes from Alphaproteobacteria bacterium, assembly GCA_017476085.1. Next base: position 857 of record JAFVEJ010000244.1, on the reverse strand, counting down.
GCCTGCGCCTTTTTGGGCGCGATGCTGGGGGATTTGCCGTATTCGTTAAACGATTTGACGGCGCGGGCGGACAGGCTTCAATTCATTGACCGCTCGGGCGAACCGCTGAATGCGTCCTATCAAAATTATTGGAATATTTCCGATGTTATGGCGCTGCATGAAATGCCGCCGCTGTTGATCAGACTGTTTGTCGCGGCGGAGGATAAAAACTTTTACGGTCATTCGGGCGTGGATTGGCGGGCAAGATTGACTGCATTATGGCAAAACACCAAAGCGGGGAAAATCGTTCGCGGCGCAAGTTCGCTCAGCGAACAGGTCGTGCGCATGATCGTTCCGCGCAGGCGAACGGTTTTATCCAAAGTTTTGGAAACGGTTGACGCTTGGCGATTGGAGCGGCGGTTTTTAAAAAACGATATTTTGGAATTTTATTTAAACCAGGTTCCGTATGCGGCAAACAGACGGGGAATAAAGCAGGCGGCGCGGTTTTATTTTTCCAAAACGCCCGATCGGTTAAGCGTTCGGGAAATGACGGCTTTGATTGTTTTAGTGCGCGCACCGACTTCGTTTGACCTGTATCGGTCGAAAGATAAAATCAACGCACTAATCGACCGTCAGCTGCGACAGTTTTTTGATCAGGGATTGATCGGTGAACCCGAATTAATACAAGCTTTGGAAGAAAAATTGATTCTTTCTCCGCCGGCATTGGCGATACAGGTTCCTCATTTTTTGGAATATGTCAGATCTTTAACGCCCGAAACGGGAAAAGCGGTTGAAACGACTTTGGACGCTTTTCTGCAGAAAAAAACGGCGGAACTGACCCGTCAAAGACTGTAAGAATTAAGTCATCGCCATGTATC
>JAFVEJ010000243.1 GCA_017476085.1 Alphaproteobacteria bacterium | reverse complement strand
CCCCCCCTACGGGGAGTTCTTGACTTTAAACTTTAATGTTTTAAAATATAAAAACTATAAAGTTAAAAGTGTGTGGTATGGACATTCTGGACGACATTGCTCAAAAACGGGAAAAATTGCAGTCTTTGTTAGAAAATAAAGACAACAGGACGGTTTTGCATAACTGGCTGAAAACGGAATTGGCTTATACGTCCAATGCGATTGAAGGCAACACTTTGACGCGCGAGGAAACAACCCTTGTCATTGAGGAAGGCGTTACAAGCGGTTCAAAGCCGCTGAAACATTATCAGGAGGCGCGCAATCACGCTTTAGCCTATGAATATGTTTTAACGAGAGTGTGAAAGATTTTCTGTAAAAACAGATCTTCTGTGGTAAGTTGATGTAAAGCCGATGTGAGGGGACGTCCCCTCACATCGGCTTTTTGATACTATACGGCTACCAGTTCTCTGTCAAATATGTTTTAGGATTCTTGTAACCGACCCGGATACATTATTTCTAACTCTCCGTGTACTTTTCCCCAGTTCCGGATTGGAATCGTCCATTTTTTGGTTGCTTCAAACATGGACAGGTACAGCGCTTTTAAGAGAGCCTGCGGGCTTGGGAAAACGCTTCTTTGACGGTTTAGTTTCCGGAATGAAGCATTTAAACTTTCGATTGCATTCGTCGTATAAAAAGCCTTTCTGACATCCGCTGAAAACTTGAAAATAGGGCTGATCACGTCCCAGTTATCCGTCCATCGTTTCATTGCCATAGGGTATGATGGCGTCCATTTATCAGCCACTGCTTCCAATCGCTTAAGCGCTGTTTTTTCATCGGGTGCCGTGTATATGGTTTTCAGATCCCTGGCAAAGGGTTTCATGTCTTTGTTTGGGACGTACTTCAGCGTATTTCTGACCAAATGAACGATGCAGCGCTGATGCTCCGTTTTGGGAAACGCCGTCTGAACCGCCTCCTTTAGCCCGGTGAGACCGTCCGAACACAGGATCCGGACGTCTTTTACACCACGATTCTTGAGACCATTAAAAACTCCAAGCCAATATTTGCTGCTCTCATTCTCGCCAACCTCTATGGTCAGGACTTCTTTCATTCCTTCCTCATTGATGCCGAGAACTATATATCCGGCTAATTTCTGGATGATACTGTCTTCCCTGACGGAAAAGTGAATGGCGTCTATAAATACAATCGGATACACTGCGGACAGAGGTCTGTTCTGCCATTCCTCTATCTTGGGGAAAACTTTATCCGTAACATCGGAAATAAAACCTTCCGAAGCTTCAAAACCATATATTTCCTTGATTATATCGGATATCTGCCTGGTGGTCATCCCTTTCGCATACATGGATATGATCTTGCTGTCTATGTCTGTGATGTCCTTCTGATGCTTCTTAACTACATGCGGTTCGTAAGAAGCGTCTCTATCCTGAGGGACTTCTATGGTAAAGCTCCCATAGTTGGAATTGACTGTTTTAGGCTTTGTCCCATTCCGGTAGTCGTTAATCTCTGTGCGCTCTATACGCTCGGACTTCCCATATCCCAGATGATCTTCCATCTCTGCCTCCATCATCTCCTTGATGGTGCCTCCCAGAAGATCTTTCAATGCCTCCTGGATGTCCTGTGCTGACTTAATCTCGTACTCCTGTAAGAGTTCCCGGATAATCTGACGTTTACCTGCCGTCATTTGAATATGATGTACGGGCTTCTTTTCTCTTTTCGCCATCTTTATAGGCCTCCTTTGGTTCGTATAACACAAAAGATCCGCCGTTTATACTTTTACAGAATTTCTTTCATAGGCTCGCCGGAAATGCAACGGCATAAAGTCGGACAAATAATCGTTGACTCGTTTCTTTTTGGGGTGCAAAATTGCGTAATAAAATTTAATTTGTACCCCAAAGAGGAAAATGTTGGATTTACAGCAGCTTTTAACGCTTAAAGCGGATTTGCAATCGCGGATGCGGTTGATACCTTTTGACGGTTCCGTCGAGGTCAAGCCGCGCGGTGCGGAAAAGTTTATTTATATCCGCAAGCGTGTTGCCGGTAAAAACACGTCGGTTTTTATTGACAAGTACAGTGACGAGCTTTTCGCTTTAATGACGCGCCAGGCGATAGAACTGCGCGCGTTGAAAAAGGAATTGCGCAAAGTCGAAAAAGAGCTTGTCATTTTAGGATATGTTGAAGGGGAGTTGTCTGCGTCTGTTTTGTTGAATATTGACTTTGCCCGCGCCAATATGAAAAATCTGATTTACGATCAGGCGGTTTTGGAGGGAGTGGCGACAACGTTCCCGCAGACGGAAGCGATTTTGGAAAACGGCATTGTCAACGGCGTCAAGGCTTCCGATGTGCAGAAAATTTTGAACTTGAAGCACGCTTGGGAGTTCATTTTAGATAAAGATGTTACGGTGTCCAAAACGGACTTCCATTTGCTGTGCTATATCGCCCGTCTGATCAACGAAGGCTTTTACACGAACGGCGGACAGGTTAGGGCTGTTCCGGTAACGATCGGCGGAACGGATTACACACCGCCTTTGCCGGTCGAAGCCGATATCAAAGGCAAAATCAACGCGCTTGTTTCGGCGGACAAATCTGCCGCAGACATCGGGGCGGATTTGTGCCTGTATTGTATGAAGTCGCAAATATTTATCGACGGCAATAAACGCGCCGCGATTATTTTCGCCAATCATTTTTTGATCGCTCACGCTTGCGGCGTTCTTGTCGTTCCCGAAAAATCGGTGGAAGAGTTCAAAACGCTTTTGATCTCTTTTTATGAGGGGAAAGACGAAACAAGAATCAGAAATTTCCTGAAAAATAAATGCTTAAAAACAATATAAATCCGTAGGCGGTTCTTTTTTCAAAGAACCGCCTTTGGTTTTAAAAGTACGTCAATCGGATCAATCCTAGTTCCTGCGCTTTGACGACAACAGCCGTTCTGGTGTTGACGCCTAAGCGCAACATAATTCCGGATACATGTTGTTTGATCGTTGATTCGGACAGTTTCATTCGATTTGCTATCTCTTTATTCCGCAGCCCTTGTGCTAAATAGTTCAAAGCTTTCATCTGCTGCGGTGTCAAATGATATGTATTTCCGTTCGATAATTTGTTTTCTTTCATTTTCAAGCCCTCTGATATACAATTTTAAGTAGTTTTATTTATTTTTAAATCACCAAAAGATTATATCTAAAACTATCGTTTGTCTATACAGACTTTCGTCTTTAAGACTTTTTTAGATTATTCTTTTGTTTGAAACAGAAAAAAAGCCTTCACACAGCTGAAGGCTTTTTATGATTTGAGGAAAAAACTTATCGTCCTCTACGGGCTTCCATAACTTTGGCCGCCAAAACGGCTTTTTGCGGCTGAGATTTTTTGCGTTCAGGATCAACATAAACCATGTCATCCGTCCAAGGAATGACAACCTTTTTAGAATCGCCGGTTTGCATTTGCGCAACCTGCGGATCCATAACAATGTGATGTAATTCGTCATGCGGTTTGATCGGCATCAGGATCAGATTGGAAAACACATTTTGTCCGCCGCCGTGAATGGGCAGTTTGTGATGCACGTTATAGCCGTTCGGCGCCGATCCTCTTTTGACTTGTTCGATTTGTTTGTCCGTCAGTCCCATGTCGCGCAAAGCCGGCTCCATTGTCGCGCCGATGTGACGCAGAAATTCTTCGCGCACTTTGTTGAATGCGCTGCGGCGTCTTTTACGGGTTTTCTGATCGGGAACGGTCCATTCGACTTCCTTTAATTTAAAGCCGTTAATTTCCGTAAAAGGAAATTTGCCTTGGGCGGCGTTCAGCTGCTCCTGCGTTTTTTTAGGCTTCCCTTCTTTTTTGCCTTTGCGTTTTGCGTGAACAAACTTATCTTCTTTAACCATAATCGATACCCTTCTTAACAGAATCGTTCATTAAAAAAAGTTTGCCATAAAAACAAAATTTTGTCTATTTTTTTATCGCGTTTTTTGCATTTTTTGCAGCAAAACCGTCGAAACCGGCGATTTGATTGCCGTTTGCGTTCTGGTTTGCTGCTGTTCGGGCGGAATAAAAATGCTTCCCTGCGGCATCGGAATTTTAACGGTTTTGGTTTCTCCGGGATTCATTGCGGATATCTGAAGATCGGATACTTTATGAATATCTGTGTGATACGGATCGTTTTTTATTAAAATGAAGTTGGAAAATTCGTTTTTTCCTCCGCCGGCCAACGGCATTTTGTGATGCACGTTAAATCCGTTCGGAGTTTCTCCCTTGGCTAAAAGAGCGATCATATTGTCTGAAAAACCGATTTGTTTAAGCGCATCGGTTTGTGTGGCTGCCAATTCTTTTAAAAAGGCTCTGCGCATTCCCGTAAACTCATGCCGCATTTCTTTGACATGTTTTTTGTCGGCGGCTGTGTAAGATACTTCCACAACAGGAATGCCGTGAACCCGGTCGGGCAGGGCGGCGATTTTAGCTTGTCTTTCCTGTTCCTGCTGCCGCAGACGTTCTGCCCGCCGCGCTTCTTTTTCCGCTTTTGTCAGCGTATGTTGAATATAATCAGCCATATTCAGCGTCCCGAGTTTCGATTTATCTGAGCTAAGAAAATTCTGCGTTTGGCTTCGTCTTCAACATCTCTGAGGGAGGTGTTTTTGTTCTTGCCATAGGTTTTACGCCCTTTTTTCGTCCATTTCTCCAGGAATTTATATTGAGGAGACGGTTCAAAAACAGGGGTTTCCGGATAGGGAATGACAATTTGTTTTTCATTTCCTTCCTGCAGTCCTTTTGTTTGCGGATTGATCAGATGATAGTGCATCATATCGTGCCATGGTTCCCGAGGGATTAAAATCAGATTCGAAAAATCGTTTGTGCCGCCGCCATGAATCGGCAGTTTGTGATGCGTATTGAAACCGTGCGGCGTATAACCTTTTTTCATGCCTTCCAGCTGTTTGGCCGTAACGCCGGCACGTTTTAAAGCTTCCTGCTGCGTCTCTGCCAGATACTTAATAAATTCGGCGCGTTTGCCCATTTCAAATTCCAAGCGCATTGCTTCGCGTTCCTCTTTCGGAGGGACTTTAAAAGTAACTCTTTTGCAGGGAATCCCCAAAAATTCTTTCGGCAGCTGCTGTTCATGAGAATTGGAAGACGGGCGCTTCGGACTCGCGCCGCGATTTTGAGAATTATCACGCTTTTTATGGCTAAAGCGGTCGGAACGTTTGGCTTGTTCCAGTTTTAACGGTTCCATAAAAGTATCCTTTCGTCCTTGCAAGGCAAAAATAGACGCTTGCTTATATTCCCTTAAAAAGAGTATATCATATTAAAATCGGACTACAAGAGTTTTGACAAAAAATAAATTTTTTGGCAAAAAAAAGAAAGGTATTCGGAAAAAAATGAGTGAAAAAACGCAGAATTTCATAGCTTGTCAGGGCGTGCCGGGCGCTTTTTCGCATTTGGCGGCAAAACAGCTCTTTCCTGAAAAAAGGTTTCTTTTTTATGCGACTTTCGAAGCGGTTTTGGAGGCTGTGTCCCGGGAAAAAGCCGCTTGTGCTTTATTGCCGGTGGAAAATTCGGCGGCCGGTCGAGTGGCGGATATGCATCGGTTGTTGGGCGATTTGCCGCTTTATGTGACGGGAGAACATTTTTTGCGGATTCGGCATTGTCTGCTCGGGACAAAACAGGCGCGTATCGAGGATGTCCGTATCGTGCGTTCACATCCCCAGGCTTTGTCCCAGTGCCGT
>JAFVEJ010000242.1 GCA_017476085.1 Alphaproteobacteria bacterium | reverse complement strand
TTCCGTTTTTGTTTTTTGATCTTTTTTCGCTTTTTTCAGAGCGTTGCGTTCATGCTTGATTTGGGCGATGCGCTGTTTGCGCGTTTTTCTCTTTTCAACGGAAAAACCAAAGGTACCGAGCTTTCCGCCCAAAGCGTAATAAGCACCGTGACAAAAGGCGATCAGGCCGCTTTTTTCCAATTCAAATCGTCCTTTGTCATCCAACAGGGAATCGTCAACGTGAACGGCCAGAATTTCCGCCAAAAACATATCGTGCGATACCAACGGCTTAATTTCAGTGACGCGGCATTCCAAAGACAAAGGGCTTTGTTCAATCATCGGCGCTTTCACTTTTTGGCAGGGCAGAACAGTCAAACCGGTTTCTTTGAATTTATCAATGTCCTTTCCCGATTTGACGCCGCAAAAGTCGGCGGCTTTGAGCATTTTTGCCGTTGTCAGGTTGATCACGAACTCTTTGCTGCTTTTAATCAATTCATGGGAATGGCGCGACGGACGAACGGAAATGTACGTCATCGCCGGATCGGAATTAATAATGCCCGTCCAGGCAACGGTCAGAACGTTCGGTTTTTCCAAAGTGCCGCAAGTCACCATAACGGGCGGCAAAGGGTAAAGCATTGTGCCGGGTTTCCAAATGGTTTTGGTCATTGAAGAAATCTCCTTTTATCAAATCGGAGAGATTATAGCTTTCTTTGCAAAAAACAAAAGATGGTTTTTCCGGCTTTTTGCTTGCGTTGGCTTTTGTTCGGCGGTTTAATAAGGGAAATTTTAAGGAGAATAAATGTATTTCAGGCTTTTTTCTTATTTGGGAAAATATAAAAAACAAGCGATTTTTGCGCCGATTGCAGTGGCGGGGGAAGTCGTTCTGGAAATTTACATTCCCTTTTTAATGGCAAAAATCATTGATATCGGCATTGCGCAAAAAGATTTAACGTATGTTGTGAATATAGGATTTATAATGATAGCGGCGGCTTTGTTGTCTTTGGTATGCGGCAGTGTCGCCGCGCGTCTGGCGGCCGTAGCGGCAGCCGGATTTGCCAAAGAAATTCGGAAAGCCGTCTTTAATCAAATTCAGGATTTTTCTTTTTCAAATACGGATAAGTTTTCAACGGCCTCTTTGATTACGCGCCTGACGACGGATATTACGTTTGTTCAAAATTCATTTATGATGATTATCCGTTCATTGGTGAGGTCGCCGCTGATGATGATCTGCGCGACATTAATGGCTGTGCGGATTAATAAAGAGTTGTCATTGGTTTTTTTAACAGCCATTCCTTTTTTCGGAACGGTTTTGGCGTTGATAGCAGTCAAAGCGCACCCGTATTTTTTGAAAATGTTTGAAAAATATGATGCGATTAACGCTTCTTTGCAGGAAATGCTGACAGCTGTTCGCGTCGTTAAAGCCTTTGTGCGCGAAGAATATGAAAACAAAAAGTTTAACGATGCCGTGACGGATTTGCGGGACGCTCAAAAAAAGGCGGAAAAGATTGTCATCTGGAACATGCCGATGATGAATCTGGCGATGCAGACATGTTTGATTTGCATTGTATGGTTTGGCGGTACTCTGATTATTCATGGAAAAATGCAAACCGGCGAACTGTTCAGCTTTCTGACGTATATCGGCATGATTTTGATTTCTTTGATGATGTTTTCATTTGTGTTTATCGGTATTGTCATTTCACAGGCTTCGGCAAAAAGAATTTACGAAGTTCTGACGGAAATTCCCGATATTAAAGATACGGGAAAGGACGGCCTGACACCGAAAGACGGCTCGATCGTTTTTGAAAACGTATCTTTCAGTTATTCGGGACGGGCGGATAATCTGACATTGAAAAACATTTCTTTATCGATTCGTTCGGGAGAAACGGTTGGAATCATCGGCGCGACGGGTTCTTCCAAGACGACTTTTGTGCAGCTGATTCCCCGGCTTTACGATGTATTTTCGGGACGTATTTTTGTCGGCGGTTATGATATTAAGGAGTATCATTTGTCCGTGCTGCGTTCATCCGTGGCAATGGTGCTGCAAAATAATTTGCTGTTTTCCGGAACGATTGCCGAGAATTTGCGCTGGGGGGACGATACGGCCGATAAAGCCGCTGTGGAACAAGCGTGCCGCGCGGCGCAGGCGCATGACTTTATTATGTCTTTTCCGCAAGGTTATGACACCGATTTGGGGCAAGGCGGCGTAAATGTGTCCGGCGGTCAGAAGCAAAGGCTTTGTTTGGCTCGGGCTTTGTTAAGAAAACCGAAGATTTTGATTTTGGACGATTCAACCAGCGCGGTTGATACGGCAACGGATAAGAAAATACGGACAGCTCTGAAAGAAACTCTGAAAGACACGACAAAAATCATTATTGCGCAGCGTATTTCTTCGATTATGGAAGCGGATAAAATCATTGTTTTGGATGATGGAGAAATCAACGGTGTCGGCACGCATGACGAGCTGATGCGGACAAATGCGATTTATCGGGACGTTTTTACGTCTCAACAGAAAGGAGCTGCATAATGGCTAAAGCTCCTCAACCGCGCATGCACGGACGAAAAATGGAAAAACCGCAGAATCCTTTTGTGACGATGCGCCGTCTGCTGTCTTATATGAAGCCGTATAAATTCCAGCTTTTCTTTGTGGTTCTGGCGATTTGGGGGGCAGGCTTGGCCGGTGTCGCGGTTACTTATTTTTTAAAGCCGGCCGTGAACGATTATATCGTGCCGTTAATCGGACAGAAAAAACCGGATTTGGCGGGTTTTGAACGTTTGGTCGTTCTTATGTCGGCGATCACGTTGAGCGGAGTTTTTTGCACATATTTATTCAATCGGCTGATGCTGAACGTGATGACGGGCGCGATGCGGCAAATCCGGCTGGATATGTTCACGCATATGCAAAAGCTGTCAATTCGCTTTTTTGACACGCACACGCACGGCGAAGTGATGAGCCTTTACACGAACGATGTTGACACGCTGCGGGAAATGCTGTCGATGAGTCTGCCGAATATGCTTCATTCTTTAACAACGGTTGTCGGCGTGTTTGCGATGATGATCGTTCTTAGTCCGATATTGACGGGATTAGTCGTTGTTATGTTGTTTTTGATGTTTGCGACAATCAGGTACGTTGCGGTAAAAAGTTCGAAATATTTTTCCAAGCAGCAGCATTCTTTAGCGCGTGTTAACGGTTATATCGAAGAAATGGCGCAAGGCGTGAAAATCGTAAAGGTTTTCAGCCGTGAAGAAAAAATCAAAGAAGGCTTTAACGAACGCAGTGAAGATCTGTTTCATCAAGCGGCGAACGCGAACACGTTTGCGAATATTTTGATGCCGGCGGTCGGCAATTTATCATATCTGTTGTTTGCGATTACATCAATGACGGGCGGCTATCTGGCGGTTATCGGACGCATGGATTTAGGGACGATCGCGGCGTTTTTGCAATATACGCGCAACTTTTCGGGGCCGATCGGGCATATGTCGATGCAGCTGAATTCGATTTTGTCGGCTTTGGCGGGAGCGGAAAGGATTTTTAAGTTTCTTGACGAACCCGAAGCAAAAGACAACGGTTATGTCACTTTGGTCAATGCGGAAATCGCTAAAGACGGAACAATCGCCGAAGTACCGTACCGGACAGGGCAATGGGCATGGAAACACCCGCATCAAGACCATACGCTGACCTTTACGGCTTTAAAAGGCGATGTGGTTTTCGATAACGTTGTTTTCGGCTACGAACCGGATAAAACCGTTTTAAACGGTATTTCTCTGGAAGCCAAACCGGGGCAGAAAATTGCGTTTGTCGGTTCGACAGGGGCAGGGAAGACAACGATCACGAACTTGCTGAATCGGTTTTACGATGTTCCGAACGGCAAAATCCGCTATGACGGCATCAACATCAACAAGATCAGGAAAGGAGATTTGCGCCGGTCTTTGGCGATGGTGTTGCAAGACACGCATCTGTTTACGGGAACTGTGATGGACAATATCCGCTACGGCAAATTGGATGCGACGGATGAAGAAGTTTGCGCGGCGGCGAAGCTGGCGAATGCGGATGCTTTTATCTCTTCTTTGCCGCAGGGATACCAAACGGTTTTGACGGCGGACGGAGTGAATTTGTCGCAAGGGCAAAGACAACTGATCGCTATCGCGCGGGCGGCCGTGGCGAATCCGCCTGTCTTGGTTTTGGACGAAGCGACCAGTTCGGTTGACACGCGTACGGAAACCTTGATCGAACAAGGTATGAACACATTGATGAAAGGGCGAACGGTATTTGTAATCGCGCACAGACTGTCAACAGTGCGCAATGCGGACAAGATTGTCGTTTTGGAACATGGCCGAATTATAGAAACCGGCACGCATGATGAATTGATAAAATTGAAAAAACGGTATTACCAGCTTTACACGGGACAATTCGAGCTTTCCTGAAAAATTGACAAAAAGGAAATTTATTGACAAAAAACAATTGACATTTTTGGTTTGTTTTCGGAAAATCTATTTAAGAAAATGAGGGAAAAATGCCAAGAGATCTCACCCATGTTATTTTAGCGGATGAAATGTGTTCCCGCTTATCCGGTCAGGCGCGCGAATGCGCTCAAAAAAACAGTTCGGCTTTTCATATGGGAGCCGTTTCTCACGACAGTTTTTTGTACGGGCCGAAATCAAAGTTATCAACGGTATTGCATGGCGGCTTCGGGGATGATACGCGCGCCGTTATTGTGGAAATGCTGGATGATATTCGTCAGGAAAAGGATCCGGCCGCTCGTGATCGGGAAAAAGCTTTTGTGTACGGTTTTTTGGCGCATATGGCGGCGGATTCCGTTTTTCATCCGTTTGTTTACAGCGTTGCCGGCAGTCAGGTACGGGAAAACAATCCGGACAGGCAATCCGTAAAATTGGCAAATACGCGCCACCGCTATGTCGAAACATGGCTGGATATGCATTTTCTGAAAGAAAAAGGGCTTAGTCTGGATACATTCAAACCGTTTAAGGAGGTCGCCGCTCATCAGGACAAAGACGCGGTTTCGAAATTTTTCTGCAGAAATTATCAAAAAGCCTTTGATATCAAGGGAAATGTGACGGACGTTTATAAAAAGAGCCTGTCGGTTCAGTTGTTTATCGGACGTGTGACACAGAATCAAAAATTGGGCGGAATGCTTCGTCGGCTGGATAATTTTTTGCATGGCGAATTGGGAATGGCTGTTTCCGGTTTTTATCAGAAAGACCGCAAACTTCCTTCCAAACTGAAAGACTTTAAGGAATTTAAGCATCCTGTTACGGGTGAAATCGTTCATAAATCCCTGCGGAATTTGGAATATGATGCGGTTCGGCGAGGGGCGGATTTTATTGTGGCGGCCGAAAAATATGTTGAGACCGGCAATAAAGAGGAATTTTTGAAAGCTGTTCCGAATATCAATCTGGATACGGGCATTGAAAACACAAAGCTGAGCGATATCAAACAAACCACTCCGTTGTCCGTGGAGGAGCTGAAGGGCAGCAAACTTGCCGAATTTATTAAAAAAGGCGTTAAGACGTTAACTTCCGGTGCAAAAGCTGTTGTAAATAAACAGAAAAAAATCGTCAAAGCCGCTTATCCCGAAGTGCGTCGTTTGACACAGTCTTCCGTTGAAGCATTGTGGCGGAAAAAAGGAATCGAACGCTAGAAAAATTGGTTTTCCGTATGGGCGGCGGCGATGAAGGCGCTTTGATGTTCTATCGGCGTATGGACGCGCAATATATCCGCATTTTTTGCAATTTTTAATGAAACGGCAAGCGTTTCCATATCTTTTTTGGCCGGCGGTTCAGCGCTGAAAACGTTCATAAAGGATTTTCGCGAATGCCCGACCAGTATCCGTACGCCGAAAGGATGAAAAGCGCTTAAATTCTGCAAAATCTGCAAAGATTGACAAGCGTTCTTCCCAAATCCGATGCCGGGATCGAAAATCAGATTTTGTTTAAGCAGCCCGTTTTGTTCAAAAACATTCAATTTATTTTCCAGCCATTTTTGAATGGTCGGAATCGTTTCTTTCAAAGGGATGCGGCTTAGATCGTCATGATGCATAAAAACGCAAAGATTATCTTTGTTGTCTGTGGCTAAAGCGAGCATCTCGGGATCGTCCAACCCGTGAATATCGTTGATTATATCAAACCCGTTTTGAAGCGCTGTTTTTGCCGTTTGCCAGTGATAAGTATCAATGCTTAACCGCGGGGAAAAGAGGTCTTTTGCTTTGTTTTTTGTAAATTGAAAGACGCTTTCTAATCGTTTTATTTCTTCTTCGGCGGATAAAGGAACGGCGTTCGGGCGTGTGGATTCCGCGCCGATATCTATGAGGGGAACAAGGGATTTTTTCCATGATCGGAAATTTTTTTCAAACGTTTCCTTTTGATTGTTTTGGCCGCCGTCGGAAAAAGAATCGGGCGTAACATTCAGAATACCCATGATCATCGGCTGATGAGCGGCAGTATAAAGCGCTTCGGCAGGAACGGACGTAAAAAAGGACAACGGGTCAAGGACGAAATTCCGTTCCAAATAAAGTTTGTGGGGAACGGACAATTCGGGCGTATCAATTCGTTCGTTGTTGTGGCTGATGATATCCAGATCAATCGGACGAGGACTCCACCGTTTGGAAAAATCGCGTCCCATAGCTTTTTCAATTTGTTTTAAATCGGACAGCAGCTGAAAAGCGCCGCGATCGGTTTCGATTTTGAAAACGCAGTTCAGGTAAGGCGTGTTCCAATTGTCCTGCGCTGTTTCGTACAGCAAAGCGGCCGGCGTTTCGTAAACGGGCGAAGCGGCAATAACGGCATACCCCGCTTGTTCCAACAATCGGGCGGCGGTTTTCAGGTTTGCCGGTCTGTCGTTTAAATTGGAACCGGCTGCAATAAAAGTTGTCATTTTTTCACTCTTTTTTATGATATATAATCGGTCTGCGGATCAAAAATCAAGGAAGCAAAAAAATGCGGCGGTTAATTGAAAAAGCGGAAAACGATCATTCTTTGGAAAAAGCGGAAATAGTCGCTCTTTTGCGCAACGAAGAATCTGCGCAGGAGTTGTTGAAAGCGGCCGATCGGGTAAGGGCGGCGTTTGTCGGGCCGGATGTTCATTTGCGGGCGCTGATCGAGTTTTCAAATTATTGTCGTCAAAACTGCTGTTATTGCGGGATTCGCCGGGACAACAAACGGGCGCAGAGATATCGTTTGAGCCCCGAAGAAATCATTTTGCATGCGACGGCTGCGGCAAAGCTGGGGTTTCATACGGTCGTGATGCAGTCGGGCGAAGACGTTTCTTTTACTGTTGACAAGATGACGCATATCATTCGGGAAATCAAAAAACTGGATATGGCGGTCACGCTCAGTATCGGAGAAAAGTCGTTTGAAGAATATCAGGCTTATCGTGAAGCCGGCGCGGACAGATATTTGCTGCGTATCGAAACAACGGACAAAGAGCTGTATCATCGCCTTGATCCGGGCATGAGCTGGGATAACCGCAGACGGTGTTTGCAGGATTTAAAAGCGTTGGGCTATGAACTGGGCTCCGGTTCTATGGTCGGATTGCCCGATCAAAGCATTGAATCAATCGCGGACGATATTTTGTTTTTTAAGGAAATCGGTGTGGATATGGCGGGAATCGGGCCGTTTATTCCGCACGAACAAACGCCGTTGGCAAACGCGAAGGGGCGGGAGTTCGTTTTATCGTTAAAGACGATGGCAATCACGCGGTTATTGCTGCCGGACATTAACATTCCGGCGACGACGGCAATGGAAACGTTAAACCCGAACGGGCGGATTATCGCGCTGCAAAGCGGGGCAAATGTCGTGATGCCGAATGTGACGCAAGGCGAATACCGCAAAAAGTATGAACTATATCCGGGGAAAATTTGCGTAAATGATACGCCGGTAAAATGTCGGACGTGCATTGAAGCCAAGATTTTGTCGATTGGACGAACAATCGGCGCGAACAAAGGATTCCGCGGCGAATTTTTAAAGACGGAACAAAGATAGCCGATTATTTTATTGTTGGGGCAAGAAAATCTTGTACTTTATTGAATTTTTGGTTCATCCTGAAAGAAAAGATGGTTCTCCGTTCGTATAAAAATCCCTTCCCGCGGTTTGACGGGAAGGGCAAGTTTGATCGGCGGTTCTTTGGGAAACGATATGTGAACAGCCGCGCACAGGACGGAGAATTAGTTTTGATTGTTTTTTCTTTGTCCTGTTTATCCTCCGGGAATTGCCGGACAGGTGGCCGCATTTGATGCCGGTAGGGTCAAATTTTGTCCTGTCGGCAGTCCGGAAACCAATGATAGGGCGGCGATATAACCGCTGGGTTCGCTGTCGCCTAAGGTGGTCGAATCGTTGTTTTTTAAAGGGAAGTTGCACACGACGTAATTCGGAATGTAAACGCTGGCGACCGGAGCCACGCCGCTGGATAAAATGTAGTAATAAGCGCCCAACGGCTGATGCGTTGTTGTTCCAGTATTGGCCAAAGGCGTGTTGCTTTTTTGCAGCATACCGACAAATCTGGAATAACCTGTCGCTTCACCGATCGCTTTTAATGCGGACATTTTGTTGGATCCGTCATATTTGGCGGGAATCGGCCGCATGGTTATGATATATCTCACCATTTCCGAATCATTGCACCATCCTGCATGTTCGCCGGGAAGCTGCTGCGTTTTGGGAACACAAAACAAGTACGTTCGCGTATTGTTTTGCGGTTGGTACGTCGGGGGCAGCCGTCCCTGAATATAGGAATAAACGGTATTGCTTGCCGTTACGGCGCTCATTGTGTTTCCTTCCACGGTGACCAAAGGCACAATACCGTCCGTGTGTGTATTCAGGTAATTATTGGTTCCGTCGGGATTTATGCGCATCGCGTCCAGATATCCCTGTTCCGCGGCAACATGCTGTTGATAAGTGCTTAACGCCATCGCCTGATACACCGGAGTGACAAAGACGCTTTGATCCTTTGTTTTTTCCTGCCAGTTGCCGAACATCACGACCCCCAGCAACGATGCGAGCATCATCCAAAAAAACATAGTCTCCTCCTTTCTTTGTCACATCCGTATCATATATATTATCAATCGCCATAGCCGCCGTTGGTCAACACCGGGTTGTCCATGGAGGTAAAGGTTTTTGTTTTTCCATTTAACAGTTTCATATTCGGCATTGTGAAGCCATCCGGATTGAAATAGCAATAGGTGTGGGCTGTGATCGACATACTGCCGGTAATAACGCCTCCCACATTCCATTTAAAGTAAGGATATTCCGCAGATTCCGTCATGGTTCCCATCGCGATTTTCCATCCTTTAATATATCCGTCGCCGTCAAGTTCATCTAGGGCGATTAATCCGACACGTGTTCCCGGCTGGATAATGTTTGCGATATCGCGGTTAGAATCAACCGAATAATCCAAATATCCGGGGTTGTATCGGACAATGGAGTTGCCGGCGGCTTTGTTGAAATCGTAGGCAAGAACCTTTCCGGATTCGAAAACAGTCGGGGTTAAAGTTAAAACAGCCTGATATCCGTTCGGGCAAGTTCCTTCATCCTCTCCGTATATTTCTTCTTTTCCGGATGTTGTCGTAATGCTGATATTTCTGCCGGGGGCAGGGACTATTCCCATAAAGGGATGAGCCCAACAATATTCATCATCGCCACATACCTTATAATTGTTTTGCTTATAGTTAAAGAGTATATGGTTGCTACTTGAGCAACTACTGTTGTAGCTTCCTTTGAACGGGTGAGTGGCGCTGCCGTCGGTTTCGTTGGGGCATCTGAATTCCCAACCGCCGCCGCCTAATCCTAATTGATCCTTGCTGTATCGGGGCATAGTAAATTCACATGATTTGTCGGTTTCGGCAGTATAATGACCACACGGCCATGGACCGGCGGTATAGGTGTTTGACATCAGATAAATACCTTTCAGGATATAGTTTGGCAAAGCATCGCTGAGTCGCGCGCCGCCGCGTGATGTCAGTTTGATGTCGTTCATAACGGATACGAACGCCGGATCAACGCGGAAACGGTTATAACGGGCTTCGTTGGTATGATCCTGATATCCTCTGCCGGGAATTGTCACCGATGCGTTGCCAGAGGCTGGATTGTTATCAAACATAGAAGCTGCATTAAAGTTATACATTTTACCCGGAGTATTGGTTTGATCGTTGGCAAAAGAAAAGGAGAGTCGAGTTCTGACGATATTTCCTCTTTCACCGGTGGAAGTATTGATAACCATTGTGTTTTCGGGTTGGAAAACGGTACCGCTGACACGGCCGGTTTTGGCATTCAGAGCGATTGTGGCATTAGAATTAAAAGCGGCGTTAGCTTGGCTAGTGCTAAACAGCTTTAATCCATTTTCATCGAAAGACAATCTCTGTTTGGTTACAACACCGCTGCTGCCGGCATAATTTTTAATATCTATATTAAAATCTGTAGCGGTCAAAGCAAATGAAGCCCCAAAACTGTTGTTTTTCTGGACGTATGTTACCGATTTTCCGCCCGAAGAAGTTATTCCTTGATTTACACCTGTGCTCCAACCACTGGAGTTATTTGTAAAAGAGAGCTGGCTTTGATTGGAAAATAAGGAAAAATGTGCGTTGTCTTGGCGGGTTGTTCTATCTAAAGAGATAGCACCCAAAGGACTAAGATGTAGCTCTGCCCTCTCGCTTGCTCCGCTTTTGATATTCATAGTTATGAGTGGATGGCCGGGGTTCATTTTCAACATAGCGGTATAGCCTGAGGAATTGGCAGATATACCAACGGTGTTTGCCCATTGGTCTATACTTGTATTTGAAGCTGCTCCGCTAACGGTTTGCTTAATTGAAAACGCAGACATCTGGAGATTGGAGTATATCCCACTACTAGAAGAAGCGTTAACTCCCATATTAATATTCGAAGTTCCTAACTGAGTATATGAATTTCCTATGGATGTTCTGGCAGCGGTAGAATTTAACGATAGTATGGTTCCTGCCGCATTTAATTGCGCCTGAGAGCCGGTCATATCCAACGTTGTTGAACCAACGTTTAATTGAGCCGATCCGCTTTGCAATTGCATTCTCGATCCGCCAGCATTTAATTGTGCTTGAGAGCCGGTCATACCCAACGTTGTTGAACCGACGTTTAAATTGGCCTGAGAACCGGTCATTCCTAATCGTGTTGTGCCGACGTTCAGGTTGGCGCTGGTGCCTGCGCCGAGATTTAAACTGCCCGTCACCTGCATGCGCGAATCGTCGGTTCCCAACGCGATTCTGGCAAAAGCGTTTCCGTCGTGATCTAACTGGTCGTTAGTTCCCTGCGCATTGTTCTGGGAACGGATCAGGATTTTGCCGCCGACAACTTCCAATCCGCCGGCGTTGTTGATGTTATGGCAGTTGGCGCCGTTGCAGTTCGTCGCGCCGCCCATATCCAAATCGGTGAACATCGAATTTGCGTCGGGCAAACCGTCAACGGGTTTGCGGTACAGATAGTCCCCGGAAAAACCGGAAGAATATGTCGTCGTGGCCGCCACGCGCCCCCCGACATTCACGTTTATGGCGTTATTGGCAAAATAATCGCTGACGCTGCCTTCCCAAACGCCCTGCGTTCCTAAAATTCTCTGTTTTTCCGCTTCGTTTCCCCCCAGCGCGGCGATCACTCTGGACGAACGCATGCTGCCGCCGTCTGCGCCGATCATAGACGCGATGCGCGCCGCCCGCCGGTCGTCAAGTTCGTCGCCTTCCGACAAAACGACGCCGGTCATTCTGTATCGGGAACAATATTGGGTCGCTGTCGGATTCGGGGCGGTGATAACGCCGCCGGAGAAGGTGGGGGTGGGACTTAAAGCACCTCCGGTTGTTGTGCGCATTTCTGTGCATTGCGCCCGAATGCCGATTCGGAAATTCGTCATAAATTTGTTGCCGCGGAAATTATTCCCTTCTATCAGGCCGGCCGACAAATACGGCGCCAATTGATTGGCCGTGACCGTAAATTTATGATCTAAGGCGCTTGTTCTGATGGTGTTTGCCAACGTGGAATAATGCGCCGAAATGTAGTTGTTTAACGCATCCTTTAATTCTTTCATTTGGCCGGCGATCGTCACCTCTTCCATTTCGGCCGTGCGATCCGCCGTTTGACGGACAACCATCGGCGACATCATTGTCATCAGCCCCAGCAGCGCAATCGCTTCAATCATTAATGCGCCGCGTTCGTTTGTGTCTTGTATATTCCGGTGCGTAAACATGGCAACCTCCTTATTGTTTTTCCGCTTTTTGCGGTAATTCTTTTGCGTATGCCGGACTTTCCGGCTTTTTCGCAGTTTGCACGACCGCGCATACAGTACGGGCTTTGACCTTTAACCCCTATTCTAACGATGAAAAATCCGGCAAATCAACGAAAAACGTATATATCTGAGGTTATAAACGGCGAAAATCCGCCATTTTTTCGGGATTTATAACTAAAGGCATATTTTTTATAAGTGATTGAAAAACAACGAAACTATTTTTCGGTTTGTTTTTTCTTCCGTTCGTTCAGCCATTTTACAATGTCGTCGCTGGCTCCGAAATCGTATAAATTGGTATGCGCGCCTTCGGGATAAAGTTTCAGCGTTTTATCTTTGGCGCCTGCCGTTTCAAATATTTTTTTGCCTTGTTCGACGGGAACGGTTCTGTCTTTTTCCCCATGCAGCACAAGCAGCGGCGCTTGCAAAGAAGCGATTCGCCGTTCGGAGTCAAAAGAGTCTTTCACAAGGAATCGAACGGGAAACATCGGATAATGCACTTTGGCCGCGTTTGTCATAGACGTAAAGCCGCATTCCTGAATCAATCCCGCCGGCGGCCGCCGTTCCGCCAATCCGTTTGCGACTCCGGTTCCCATCGACATGCCGTAGTAATACACTTTTGCTTGTTTGCCTTGCTTCATATGAATAAAGTGCAGCCCAGCTTCGGCATCCGCGATCAATCCTTTTTCGCTCGGATATCCGGGATTCGGGCCGTATCCCCGATATTCCAGCAAAAGAACGCCGTATCCCGCTTCGACAATCGGAATCAATTTATGCGCCGCGTCCGAAGCCGGCCCCGTATTGCCATGCAAATATAAAATTGTCGGATACGATTCTCCTGTTTCGGTTGTTTTCGGCGCTTTGTAATATGAAACCAGTTTCAGCCCGTCATTGGTTTGCAGGGTAACTTCGTCTAATCGGGGCGACAAATCCCTATGCGGCGTGTTTACATGTCTATGCGGGTTATACATCAGTTTGCGCTGAAAAATGTATATCGCTGCGGTCAACAGCAGGTATAAAGCAATCAAACCGAAAATAATCTGCATAAACAAAAGCATTTTTTTCCTAAGGAGAACAGGTAAAGTCATAAATCCTCACGTTTTCATCGGAAACAACGTCCGGAAACCGTCCCGCAGGCACAATATCGACTCCCGCTTTATCGGACAATATCCTAAAATTGCTATTCGGGCAGGTGTTTTGAATGATTCTCCGCGCTAATTTTTTGTTGTCTGAAACGGTTCCGCCGAACAACCGGATTCTGATTTGCCGGCGTCCGTCCGTTGCCGGCGGCAAGGTATCTACATAGGCCCGCGTATCGCCGATTTTATCCCATCGCCGCTCGGCCAGAGACCATTTTTGCTGCTCGGCGGCCAAATCCATGCCACGCGGCGTTTCCGTCCGACAAAAGAAAGTGACGCCGATTGACGCGTCCGCATACTGATAAAAGAAGCGGTCTATTGTTCGGCCTTTTGACGGGGCGGCGGCCGCATCAATCGAAGGCGAAGACGAAGAACATGCCGCATTCATCAAATTAAAAGCGGCTTTTTGCGAAGCCTGAATGTATCCATCGGCCGTTGTCGGCATGCCGTCGCGTTGGGGAACTAAGCGCAAAGCCGTCTTTGAGCCGTATTGTGTTCGATAAATCTGAATTTGAAAATGATCGACTTCCTGCCAATCCCGATCGGCGGATTCCCAGTATTTGTACTGCCGATATAAAGGATAATCCGATTCGTACAGCGGCTGCATACAGCCGGATATCAGAAAAAAACAGGCCAAAAAATATAATCGTTTCATTCTATTCCTTTATTTTGGAAGCTAATGAAGCCTCTAGAAACAAATCGATATCTCCGTCCAATACGGCGCGGACATTGGACGTTTCCGCTTCGGTGCGCAAATCTTTGACCATTTGATAGGGCTGCATGACATAGGACCGGATCTGGTATCCCCAGCCGATATCCGATTTGGATTCTTCGATTGAATTGCGCTGTTCCTCGCGCTTTTTCAGTTCCAGTTCGTATAATCGCGCGCGCAGCATCGCCCAAGCCGTATCTCTGTTTTGGAATTGAGAGCGCTGCGTTTGACAGGCGACAACAATGCCCGTGGGCAAGTGCGTAATACGAACGGCCGATTCCGTTTTATTGACATGCTGACCGCCGGCGCCTGACGATCGGTAAGTGTCAATTTTACAATCCGCCGGATTAATATCGATTTTGATCGTGTCGTCAATGACCGGATAAACCCAGGCGGAAGCAAAGCTTGTATGGCGTCGGGCATTGGCGTCAAAGGGCGATATGCGCACCAGACGATGAACGCCGCTTTCCGTTTTCAGCCAGCCGAAAGCGTTGTGGCCGCTGATTCGTATGACGGCGGATTTGATGCCGGCTTCTTCTCCGTCGCTTTGTTCGAGCAGTTCCGTTTTGTACCCATGCTTTTCGGCCCAACGCATATACATGCGCAGCAGCATTTCCGTCCAATCCTGCGCTTCCGTACCGCCTGCGCCGGCATGCAGTTCCAAAAACGTGTCGTTATGATCGGCTTCTCCCGAAAGCAAAGCTTCCAATTCGCTTTTTTGAACGTGACGACGCAGAGCTTCCAACGTTTCTTTGCCTTCGTTTAGTACCTCTTCGTCATTTTCCTCTTC
>JAFVEJ010000241.1 GCA_017476085.1 Alphaproteobacteria bacterium | reverse complement strand
CCGTTTTCAAATTTGTCATCCAAAAACAAAAAGGTCTTGCCCTTCTGCTGTTGCTGCTGTTGACGTTTGCGGCTTATATCGGTTTCTATATGTTTATTATGGGCGGAGATTCTTTGGAATACCGGCCTTTGAGCTTCTTTATTCCCTTATGCGCTCTGGCCGGCGTTAAAATGCTGGCGGAAAACATTGTCGCCAAAGTATCAAGCGTTTTAATTCTCTTTTTGATTTACGGAGTAATTGCGGCCGCCATTCCCACAGCGCACAGATCTATGACAAGAGATCTTGAAACTCGTCGGGAAACAGCCTTTTTGTATCGCTCTGTTTCCGAAAAAGCGGGACCATTCGGCTTTTTTGCCAAACAATGGGATGAAGCTCAAAAAAAATTGATTTATCAAGGGGTCGGACTGCGCCATCAGGAACATAAAGTTTTAACGGAAGAACTGTTGAAAACTTTTCCTTCCCGCGCAGAAGGAAGTCGTATTCCCAAAGCGGCAAACCAATTATTTGCCTGGGATTTTGTCGGCGTCGCGGGTTGGACCCTTCCTGAAGTAATCATTATCGACCTGTCCGGAAGAAACAACAAAATTATCGCGCAGACCGATTTTAAATTCTCCGACAGACGTTTATTCGGTCATGAACGAAAAATTCCGGAAGGTTATGTTCAATGCTTCGGCGGAAACAGTTTGCGAATCAATCCTTTTATCGGAAAAAAGAATCTGACATTTCAGAAAAGGATTCCGCTGAGCGAAGGAAAGATCAAAGGCTGTGAAAGCTTTTGGAAAACACAGGTTTCTCAAAATGCTCCGAAAACGAAAGAGCTTTTGCTCAACATTCGTTAACGCTTTTCATTCAGCTAAAAGAGTCGGAACCGTTTTTTGCATCATATTTTTCTTCAAAATTTCGGCGACCAGAAAAGCCAGCTCCAGCGACTGATTGGCGTTCAGTCTCGGGTCACACAGAGTACTGTAATGCTCAGACAGAGTTTCTTCCGTGATTGTTTGCGAACCGCCGACACATTCCGTCACATCTTGCCCTGTCATTTCAAAATGCAGTCCGCCGGCGTATGTTCCTTCCGCCTGATGAATGGCAAAGAACGACTTCACTTCCTGCAAAATCGCTTTAAAATCCCGTGTTTTATAGCCATTGGAAGCAACCTGCGTATTCGCATGCATCGGATCGCATGACCATACGACACGATACCCTTCCCGCTCCACCGCGCGAATTAAAGGAGGCAGCTTTTCTTCGACGCGGTCCACTCCCATACGCACAATAAACGTCAGCCTTCCGGCTTCATTCAGCGGATTCAGGATATCGCACAGACGCAGCAAATCATCACCGGTTGTATTCGGCCCGACCTTAACACCGATCGGATTGCAGATACCGCTGGCAAATTCGACATGCGCCCCTTTCGGATCGCGCGTTCTTTCACCGATCCACAGCATATGCGCCGAACAATCGTACCAGTCGCCCGAAGACGTATCAACGCGCGTCATTGCTTCTTCAAACGGCAGCAGCAAAGCTTCATGCGACGTATAAAACGGCGTTTCGCGCACCAAAGGAACGGATTCAGCAGAAATGCCGCAAGCCGCCATAAAATCAAGCGTTTCGCTGATTCTGTCGGCGAAGCGGCGATACTGTTCGCCTTGCAGAGAATTGGCAACAAAGCCCAAATTCCATTCCTGAACTTTGTTCAGATCGGCAAAACCGCCCTGAGAAAACGCCCGCAGCAAATTCAACGTTGCCGAAGCGTGGTGATACGCCTGCAGCATCCGATCCGGCTGAGCCGCGCGCGACTGCGGCGTAAATTCAATGCCGTTGATATTATCCCCTTTATAAGACGGCAAAGTAATCCCGTTGACCGTTTCATACGCAGAAGAACGCGGTTTTGCAAATTGACCGGCCATACGTCCGACTTTGACGACCGGACGGGAAGCGCCAAACATCAAAACGACCGCCATTTGCAGCAAAATACGGAACATATCGCGGATATTGCCCGCCCCGAAATCGGCGAAACTTTCCGCGCAGTCGCCGCCTTGCAGCAAAAAGGCCTTTCCGTTGGCCACATCCCCCAGCGATTTTTTCAAACGCAAAGCTTCCTCCGCAAAGACCAAAGGCGGATATTTGCGCAATTTTTTTTCAACTGCTTGTAATTCTTCCTGATTCGCGTATTCCGGCAAATGAGCCGCCGGCTTTGAGCGCCAGGAATCAGGCAACCATTCTTCCATTATTGCAAGCCCTTTATCAAACCTGCTTTCTTATATGCTTTATTTTTCGGTTTGACCAGACAAATTATTTTCTTCCGAAACATCTGTCGCCCGCTCTTCAATCATTTTATTTCTGTTTTCTGTCATTTCTTTTTCAAATTGAATCCGCTTGGCGCGCAGTTCTTCCATATATTCTTTCAGATTTTCTTTTTCGCTCAAGCTGTTCGCATTTAATTTTTTTTCTTCCTGTTGAAATTCTTCAAATCTCTTTTCCAAAAATTCATCGGAAGTCAGCTTTTCAAACAGCTCTTTATCCGCTTTTTCGTCAACGGGCGGCAATCCCGGCAAATCGGAAACTATCATTTTGCCGTTAGCCTTGTCCCAAATCACTTTGACATCACACCATGCCGTTTGATAAGAACAGCCGAGAACTTTTGAAAAACCCGTTTTTTCCCCGATACAAGCGGATAATTGTTTTGAACAGATATGAAAAGATGCGTCTTCGGAAAGAGCTACGGAAAAGAAAACAATGCCTAAAACAAGAACAACAAGCCCCGCCGGCAGCCAAAGCAGCAATATCGACCGCCAATTACGTTTGAGCTTTCCGAACAAACGATCAAACTTTTCTTTGCTTATCATCATTCCACCGTCACGCTTTTTGCCAGATTGCGCGGTTGGTCAACGTCCGTGCCTTTGGCAACCGCCGTATGATAAGCCAACAGCTGCACCGGAATCGCGTATAAGATCGGCGCGACGAACGGATCAACTTTCGGCAGAACGATCGCCGCCGCGGAACGGTCTTTTACGGACGCCATTCCTTCCGCATCGCCGAAGAAAACGACTTTGCCGCCGCGCGCCAAGACTTCCTGCATATTGGAAACAGTCTTGTCAAACAGAGAATCCGACGGTGCCACCACCACTACAGGCACTTCTTCATCTATTAAAGCGATCGGACCGTGCTTCATTTCACCGGCCGCATAGCCTTCCGCGTGAATATAAGAAATTTCCTTGAGCTTCAACGCCCCTTCCAACGCAATCGGAAAGCTGCTGCCGCGTCCCAAATAAAGCACATCGCGCGCATCGACAAACAATGTTTGGGCAATCTTCGCTATCGCCGCATCGTTATTCAAAACATCTGCCACACGAGACGGGACTTCAACCAAAGCGTGAGACAATCTGGCTTCCTCCTTTTTGGACAGCATGCCTTTTGCCCGTCCTAAAACGATTGCAAAGCATGCCAGTAATGTCAGCTGTGTCGTAAACGCTTTTGTCGAAGCGACACCGATTTCAGGACCTGCCAATGTTCTCAGTACGCAGTCGGACTCGCGCGCCATTGTGCTTTCCGCCACATTGACGATCGACACAATTTTCTGTCCTTGCTCTTTGCAATAGCGTAAAGCCGCCAACGTATCCGCCGTTTCGCCGGACTGAGAAATAAACAGCGACACGCCGCCCTTTTCCATCACGGGAGCGCGGTATCTGAATTCGGACGCCACGTCAATGTCAACCGGCACGCGGGCGACGGATTCAATCCAGTATTTGCCGACCAACCCCGCATAGTAAGATGTCCCGCACGCAACAATTGTCAGACGCGGCACATCTTTCAAATCGAACGGCACGTTCGGCAGGGTGATCGTGCTCAT
>JAFVEJ010000240.1 GCA_017476085.1 Alphaproteobacteria bacterium | reverse complement strand
GGCCGGCGGGCGGTTGATTTTAAGAATTTTCATCTTGTCGCTGTTTTTTCTTCTCGGCGGCAGTGTATTCAGTTTCTATTCATTGCTGTATGAGCAAAATGACGTTTCCGAATCCACGGTTGTTTTAGTGGAAAAGGGGGAAAATTTAAATCGGATAGCTCGGCGTTTAAAACAAAATAACTTGCTGAAAAGCATTGCGGTTTTTAAAGCGGCCGCGCGATTTTCCGGAAAATCGACATTTTTAAAGGCGGGTGAATATCGTATCCCGGCTCATGCCAGCGCTAAGGAAATTCTGGATATTTTGGTTTCGGGGCAAACGATAGTTCGCCGCGTTACGATTCCTGAAGGAAAAACCAGCAAACAGATTTTTGATATTTTAGCCCAAACTTCCGGATTGTTCGGAGATTTGCCGGAAGTTCCCGAAAACGGGGTTTTATTGCCGGAAACGTATGTGTTCAGCTATGGTATGCCGCGCAAAGTTATTGTTGATCGTATGATGGCCGGGATGCGTCGGACGATTGACGAGTTATGGCCAAATCGTGATAAAGATTTGCCATATACAACGAAAGAGGAAGCTTTGATTTTGGCGTCGATTATTGAAAAAGAAACGTCTGTCGGATCGGAACGTCCCAGAATCGCGGGAGTCTTTATTAATCGTTTGCGCAAAGGGATGCGGCTCCAGACTGATCCGACGGTGATTTACGCCATAACAAACGGAACTATGGAATTAAAGCGCCGTTTGACGCACAGCGATTTAAGGACTCCGCATCCTTTTAATACTTATATGAATAAAGGACTGCCGCCGGCGCCGATCTGCAATCCGGGGCGTGAATCTGTTCAGGCGGTTTTAAATCCTCAAAAAACGAATGAGATTTATTTTGTAGCTGACGGAACGGGCGGGCATGTTTTTGCGCGTTCTTTTGACGAACATCGGCGCAATATTTTGAATTGGAAAAAAGTACGCAAACAAAAACGTTTGGCCAGATATCAAAAAAATGCGGAGACGGCCAATAAAATCCGACCTGAAGAAAAAGGAGCGGAAGTCGTTGAAAAAAATATCGTTAATGAGCAGGGTACTGTTGAGCGGGAGGAAAATGAAAGACAAGAGGAACTGTTGGAACAGCAAAATTTGTCTTTGGATATTATTGAAGACGTTTTAGAGGATTCTCCGCTTGAAAGAATGACGGAAACAGCTGTTCAATTGCCTGTGCCGGATGAAGTAAAACCGCAGAAAATTCCGACTTCCAAGCCGCCGGTTAAAGTTAAAACCAAACATAAAAAAGGAAGAAATAAAAAATGAGAACTCTTTTGTTTTTTTTGTTTCTTCTTTGTGTTTCTCCCGTTTATGCCTCTTTTGAAGACGGGCAGAAGGCTTTTGCCCAAGGCAATTATGACAAGGCGTTGGATTATTGGCGGCAGGCAGCTGAAGAGGGCGATTTAACGGCTCAGCGCAATATCGCGCATTTGTATCGCTGGGGGAAAGGTGTGCCGCAGGATTTAACACAAGCGGCTTTTTGGTATTATACGGCGGCAAAGGGCGGTCTGGATACGGCGCAATATAATTTGGGCGTAATGTATTTGCGCGGAGAAGGCATTCCCAGAAACGAAGAAGAAGGGATTGTCTGGTTGCAGCGGGCCGCAGAGCAGGATAACGAATTGGCGAAAAAAAAGCTGATGCATTTAAAAGGCGAAATTGATCATGAATTGCCGACAGAAGACGATTTGCTGCCTCCGGTCAAAACAAAGAAAATTAAGCCGGAAAAGCCGATTAAAATGACAACGTCGGTTAAAAAGGAGCCTCCTCTTTATGCGCATTTGGCGTCTTATCATACGCAGGAAACATTAGAAAAAGGATGGCGGGAATTAAAGCAGACATTTCCCGAACTGGCATCTTTTAAAACCGTTGAAACGCATGTAACGCTGCCGGAAAAAGGAAAATATATCCGCTTGTATATTAAAGGGCGGGCGGAAAATATTCATCATGTTTGTGGCCGGCTGAACGAAAAAAAGCAATATTGTTTAATCAGCTATCCGTAGGTTGCTGCGGCGCAACAATATTAATTTTCGCTTTTTTATTTCTCATAGCCGCTTCTTTTTTATTTGACCAGATCAGCTTGGCATAGGTTCGCATATCAATGACTTTATCCGTTTCATCAAGGATTTCCTGTCCCAGAATCGTTTCCAGAACGTCTTCCATCGTAACAATGCCCAGCCATGTGCCTAATTCATCATAAACGACACCAATATGGTTATGCGTGCGCAGCATTTCCGTAAAAACGTAATCAACGTTTGAAGTCGAGGCAATTTCCAATAAAGGACGAATAGAATCGTTGATAGTTAAAGTCGGGTCTTTGCCAAGCATATCGGATTTGTGAATATAACCGATAAAGACTTCTTCATCTTCGTTTTTCATTACCGGATAGCGGGAAAAAGAATGTTGAGTCGCCGTTTCGATAAATTCGCCGATAGAAATACCGGCTGTGACCGTGGCACAGACATTGCGCGGCGTCAGCAAATCTTTAACTTTGATTTCTTCCAGATTTAGCGTGTTGCAGATCATATTGTATTCGTCGTCATCCAGGAATTTTTCCGTGCGCCCCATTTTGGTCAGCGCTTTGATTTCTTCGCGGATATCGGTTTTCGGTGCGTTCTTGGGTGTGATCAGCGCCGTAATCATTTCCAGCAGTTTCAGAAATGGTTTTAAAACGAACAGCAAAAAATTCAGCATAAAGCACAAAAAGCCGATCAGTTTTTGCCAGTAGGTTGCGCCGATCGTTTTGGGAATGATTTCACTGCACGTCAAAATCAGAACGGTCATAATGGCAGAAGCCAATGCAATATATTGTGATCCGAAAACAGAAGCGACTTGCGCGCCGATACATGCCGCGCCGGCCGTGTTGGCGATTGTGTTCAGCATCAAAATGGCGGCCAAGGGTTTGTCAATATGCGCTTTTAAATAAGATATTTTTTTATAAAGGCGCGGGGAGCCTTCTTCCAGACGGGCAATATAACTGGGGGTGATTGACAGCAGGGAAGCTTCCATAAGAGAGCATAAAAAAGAAACGCCTACCGTCATAGCGACCAGAAAAATTAAAAGAGCCATAAAATCCTCTAAAAATGAAACACTTAATATAAAGTTATCACTTTCACCCTTGTATCGTAAAGTAAAAAAACGGCGAAGAAAACTTCGCCGTTTATGTTGGAAAATTTTTTAGGCGGACAGGATTCCCCGATAGAACAGGAACATTGTAATCAATGAGGTTACAACCATTAACCCGGCGAACCACAGTTCCCGATGCGTAAAGGTCCTTTCCTGCGGATTGTTCTGTCGGCGCGACCAGATAAAAACGGGGATGCCGACGGTCAGGAACAAAACCGCCATCAACATATATTTCAGTCCCGCCGCGTAAATCAGCCATAACGCGTAAATCGATCCCAATATAGAACAAATCAGAGCTGCGGAACGCGGTACGGCGGCATTTTGCGGATATTCTCCGTCTTCGCACAATTTCCACAAATAGGCAATGCTTGACAGGTACGCGGGCAAAACCATGACGCCAGTAATCGACAGCATCGTATTCCATGCGTTGTTGGAAAAATAAACCATCAGGATTGCCAGCTGCATCAATCCGCTGGTTACCCATAAAGAAACGGCCGGTGATTTATGTTCGTTTTCTTCGGCAAAAACTTTCGGAAAAGTGCCGTTTTGAGCAGCTGCAAAAGGAATTTCCGCAGTGATCATCGTCCAAGCCAGCCAGCTGGCTAAGACGGCAATCAGCAATCCGATATTCATCAGCCAGCTGCCCCATTTGCCGACAACGGCTTCCAAAACGCCCGCCGTGGACGGATTGGGGACGGCGGCAAGCTCCGCCTGACTCATGAAGCCATAGGGCAGAACGGACAGCAGAACGTAAATGATCAAACAGCCTAAAAATCCGATGAAGGTTGCTTGTCCGACTTCGGCCTTGCTTTCGGCTTTATCGGACAGGACGACGGCCCCTTCAATTCCGATAAATGACCACAGTGTCACTAACATTGTGCTTTTGATCTGTTCGGGAACAGAGCCTAAAGAGGCATGTCCGTGACTTGTCAAATTACCCCAGAAATCCGTTTCAAATTGATGCGCTTTGAAAACGACGGCCAGAATCAAAATGAACAAAAGCAAAGGCAGAATTTTAAATACCGTTGCGATTGTGTTGATAAAGCTGGCTTGCTGTACGCCGCGCAGGACGATGAAATTAAAAAACCAGATCAAAAAAGAACCGCCGATAATGGAATACAGATTGTTGCCGCCCTGGAAATACGGCGGAAAAAAGTAGTTCAGCGCGTCCATCGTGATGACGGCGTATCCGACGTTTCCGAAAATCTGACAAAGCCAATATCCCCATCCGATTGTAAAGCCCATAAACGGACCGAAACCTTCGCGGGCATACATATAAATCCCCGCTGTAAGGTCGGGTCTTACATCTGAAAGAATGCGAAAGGAATTGGCCAGAAAATACATGCCGATTCCGGTGATCAGCCAGGCGATCAGGACGGCGCCGACCGAAGCTCCGGCGGCCATGTTTTGCGGCAGACTGTAAATGCCTCCGCCGATCATAGAGCTGATGACAACGCTGGCCAGAGCGATCAAGCCCAGTTTTTTTGTTGCAGTTTGTTGTTGTGCCATTTGGTTATATCCTTAAAAAAGAAAAAAGCGGCACCGTGAAGAAACGGCACCGCTTTGATGCGATTACAATTTGACCGGATCCGCCGTTTCGAAATTCAAGAATCCCAAAGCCGTCAGACAGTAAGCAAACTGCTGTGTAATGTTGACATAATTGTGGAACATCTGGAATTCGCTGTGTTTTTCGACGTCGCGCAGTTCCAGTTCGTGATTCAATGACTTGTTCAACCACATTACCGCGTGGCCTTTGGCGATTTCATCATCGATATAGGTCGGGAAATATTCGACATATTCCGCGGCCCAACCGCCGATCAGTTCGCCGTTTTTATCTTTGCCCCAGCAAATGCCGACACCGGTAGCGATGGCTCGATGTTCGCTGATGCAGGCGCCGTTGCCCGCAATGATGACTTCCAGAACGGCGCCGTGTTTAAAGTATTTGGTTACTTTATCGACCGGAACGATATTGTTGTATAATTCTTTCGGTAAAACGGATGTATATGGAACGATGTTGAAATTTTCGATTTTGGCTTGTGTTAAAGCCGAATCGTAGCAGAACGTTTCAAACGGCTGCGGCGGAATACCGTCATCGGCC
>JAFVEJ010000239.1 GCA_017476085.1 Alphaproteobacteria bacterium | reverse complement strand
GACCGTTATTTCTGTTCAGGCTCCTGCTAAAGTTAATCTTTATCTGCACATAACGGGACGGCGGGCGGATGGATACCATTTGTTGGACAGTCTGTTCGTGTTTGCGAAAAACGGTGACGTGGTCAGCGTGCAAAATGCCGAAAAACTTTCTTTGGAAATAACGGGAACGTATGCATCCGCTTTGGCCAATGACGAAAGCAACATTGTTTTAAAAGCGGCTCGTATGTTGGCGCAGGAAAAAGGATTCATTCCGAAAGCCCGGATCATTCTGGAAAAAAAATTGCCCGTTGCTTCGGGAATCGGCGGCGGATCGGCAGATGCGGCCGCGACTTTGAAGGCTCTGGTTTCATTATGGAATTTAGAAATTTCACAGGAAGAACTGCATAAAATCGCTTTGTCTTTAGGGGCGGATGTTCCGTCTTGTTTGGTGTCGAAAGCCGTTCAGGTTTCCGGAATAGGTGATATTTTGGCACCGGCTCCGGCATTGCCTAAGCTGTTTGTTTTGCTGGTTAATCCGAATAAACCGGTTTCAACTTCGACTGTTTTTAAAGCGCGCGCGCCTGTTTTTTCAAAACCGTTTCCGTTTGAACGGCCCGTATCGGATTTTGACGATTTCATTCGCGAATTGGAAAAACGCCATAATGATTTGTTTGAAGCCGCCTGTCAGATCGAACCCGAAGTCGATCGGGTGATTAACATATTGGAAGAACAGCCGTTTTGCCGTTTGGCCAGAATGTCGGGAAGCGGCGGAACATGTTTCGGTCTTTTCCCGTCTGCCGCAGACGCGTTATCTGCATACGAAACGATACGTTTAAAATATCCGGATTGGTGGCTTTTAAATACAACGGTTGAGTAAAAAGCGCTTGTCGTAAGAGAAGTACTTATGTATAAAAAGAGTTATCTTGCCGACAATATGTTCGAGAAGCCAGATCAGGAGGAAATCCGTATGTTAAAAAAACGTGCTTTATTTTTGTTTACAGTGACTTTAAGCTCAGCTCTGTTATTAAGCGGCTGCCTGAAAAAAAATGAAAAGGCTGCCGTTCAGGCGCCGCAGAAACCTCATGTGACGGTTGAAAAAGCTGTTTATAAACCATATACGGAACGATTTTATTTTCCCGGACGTGTCGAAGCCGTCAGCACTGTGACCTTAAAAGCCCGTGTCGCAGGCTTTTTAAAAGACAGATTGTTTGAAGAAGGGGATATCGTCAAAAAGGGGCAGCTGCTGTTTACATTGGAACGCGAACCTTTTGAAGCCAAAGTTGCCGAAGCCGCAGCTAATCTGGCAAAAATGGAAGCGGATGCCAAAAATGCCAAACTGAATTTGGATCGTGCTTTGGAACTGCGCAAGACGGGAAATATTTCTCAGGCAACGCTGGATGCTCGTGAAGCTGAAAACAGCATTGCTAAAGGACAGGTGCTGCAGGCTCAGGCGGCTTTGAATCTGGCTAAGCTTGATTTAAGCTATACAAGCATCAAAGCGCCGTTTACCGGAAAGATCGGTTTGGCGGATTATTCGGCGGGGGAATACCTGCCCGATAATACGACACTGGCGACAATCGTCAGTATAGATCCGACTAATGTGTTGTTTTCCGTTTCAGAACGTGAATTGCTGTCTATGCAGAATGCCAGCATCTTAAAACCGGACAGTGACAATTTGGCGATTTCTTTGGTAATGGCGGATTCATCCGTTTATCGTTATGGCGGTCAGCTTAACTTTACGGACGTTGTCGTAGATGATTCAACCGACACGGTAAAAATGCGCGCTGTTTTTGCTAATCCGACAAAGCAGTTGGTTTCCGGTCAGTTTGTTTCCGTTTTGTTGGAATATGATTCTCCTGTCGAAAAAATTATTATTCCTCAAGCGGCGGTGTTGTCTTCGGTGACGTCAAAATATGTTTATGTCGTTGACGCGCAAAACAAAATCGTTAATAAACCGATTCAAGTCGGTATTGAGCAGGGAAAAGATATTGTTGTGATAAACGGGTTGGAAGCCGGAGAAAGGGTGGTCGTCAACGGACTGCAAAAAGTTCGTCCGGGACAGGAAGTCATCATTGATTCTCCCGTTGCCGCAAAAGCTGCCAAAATGCCTGAACAGGCAACGCATTCGGATAAAAAAGAAAAAGTTGGAAAGGCTTCTGCTAAAAAAGCTGTTCCGGCTAAAAAGTAAGGATAACGCCGATGTTTTCCCGCATTTTTATTAAAAGACCCCGTTTGGCGATTGTTATTTCTTTAGTGATTACGATTGCCGGTTTGATTTCTTTGAAAAATATTCCGGTGGCTCAGCTGCCGGATGTCGTGCCTCCGTCCGTTCAGGTTTCAGCCAAATATCCCGGCGCTTCCGCGGAAGTCGTTGAACAGACCGTCGCGCAAATCATTGAATCTCAGGTAAACGGCGTTGACGATATGCTGTATATGGAATCGAGCAGCGCGAATGACGGCAGTTATTCTTTGACGGTGACGTTTGCTTCCGGTACCAATCCGGATATGAACACGGTGAACGTTCAAAACCGTATCAATCAGATCTCTACTAAACTGCCCTCCGAAGTACAGCAGCAGGGCGTGACCGTGAAGAAAAGAACGTCCAATATGTTGCTGGGCTTTGTGCTGTATTCGCCGGACAACTCGCGTGACGACAGCTTTTTGGCGAACTATATGAATATCCGTGTCAAAGACGTTCTGTCCCGCGTACGCGGCGTGGGCGAGGTCAATACGTTCGGTGACAAAGATTTTTCCATGCGCGTTTGGCTGGATCCTCAAAAGCTGGCTAATCTGGGTGTCAGCAACGCGGAAATCATGGCCGCTATTTCTTCGCAGAATATTCAGCCGGCCGTCGGTTCCGTCGGGGCGTCTCCGGCTCCCGCCGATCAGCAGATGCAGTTCACCATTAAAACGGCGGGACGGTTAAGCACTCCGGAACAATTCGGAGAAATTATTATCCGTGCCAATAAAGACGGCGGATTGCTGAAATTAAAAGATGTGGCGCAAATTGAACTGGGAACGACTTCTTATGCTTCCAGCGCTCAATATAACGGCAGAATCGCTTCCGGCGCGGTGATCAATCTGGCGCCCGGCGCAAACGCGATGGAAGTTGCCAAAGGTGTGAAAAGCGAATTGCAGCGTATGCGGACGTTTTTCCCCGACGGCATAGATTATGTTATCGTTTTTGACACGACACTGTTTATCGAATCAACCGTCAGTGAAGTAGTTCATACTATTTTTGAAGCGTTTGTTCTGGTATTGCTGACGGTTTATCTGTCTTTGGGAACGTGGCGTGCAACGTTGATTCCCGCGATTGCCGTTCCGGTGTCCCTGATCGGAACATTCATCTTTATGGGAATGTTCGGTATTTCAGCCAATACGGTTTCTTTGCTTTCCATCGTGTTGGTCATCGGTATCGTTGTGGATGACGCGATTATGGTTGTTGAAAATACGGAACGCGTCATTGACGAAGAACCGGATTTATCCGTTCCGGATGCGGTCGCAAAAGCGATGAGCCAGATTACGGCGCCGATTGTCGCAATTACATTGGTGATTTTGTCCGTGTTCGTTCCGGTTATTTTTATTCCCGGCATTACCGGACAATTGTTTAAACAATTTGCCGTGACGGTGTCGTGTTCAATGATGATTTCGGCTGTGAACGCGTTGACATTGTCTCCGGCATTGTGCGCTATTTTGCTGCGTCGCGAAGAAAAGAAAAAAAGAGGTTTAGTGCCTTGGGTAATGCGTCAGATTGACAGAGGACGTGATGGCTATACTTCCGTTGTCAAACGGTTGGTGCGTCATTCGTCTTTGTCGATTTTGATCATTGCGGCGGTTGTCGCGGGAGCGTGGCAGCTGAACCGCGTAACGCCGGCCGGCTTCCTGCCTGACGAAGATCAGGGAATGTTTATGATTGACGTTCAGTTGCCGGAAGGAGCTTCGCTTGAACGAACAAGGAATGTTTTGAAACAGATTTACGACATTATCAAACAAAATCCCGCAGTCGAAAATACGATGCAGATCGCCGGACACAGCTTGATCGGCGGCAGCGGTCCGAATATGGCGATGTCCGTCGTCGGATTAAAGCCCTATGAATACCGCCGCAATACATCTATGCAGGTCAAAGCGATCTTAGCCGATGTCCAGCCGAAGTTTAATCAGGTCATGGGGGCGAATATCCGTGCATTTAATTTGCCGGCCATTCCCGGCGTCGGTGTTGCGAACGGGTTTGACTATCGTTTGCAGAACGCGAACGGCGATGCTGTCGAAAATATGGAAAAAGTTATGTACAATTTGCTGATGGCGGCAAACCAGGATTCCAAATTGCGCATGGTTTACAGCACGTTTAACACTTCCACTCCTCAGCTGTTTTTGGAGCTTAACCGCGTAAAGGCGCAAATGCTGGGAGTAAACATTAAAGACGTTTTCTATCAGCTGCAAACAACGCTGGGTTATATTTATGTTAATGACTTTACATTAAACGGCCGCGTATATCAGGTGAACGTTCAAGGGCGGGCGGATTCCCGTGCGACGCAGGAATCTGTTTCCCGTTTATATGTTCAGAATAACAAAGGGGATATGGTTCCGTTGCGTTCTTTGGTTACGATCGAACCCGTTTTGGGGCCGCTGTCTTTAACGCGTTATAATAACACAATGACGGTCAAAATTAACGGTTCCGCTGCGCCGGGATTCAGTTCGACGCAAGCAATGGATGAAATGGAAAAATTGTCTGAGAAGGTATTGCCGAAGGGCTATGAATACGAATGGACGGGAATGTCGCTGCAGGAAAAAACGGCGGCGGGACAGATGCCGGTTATTCTGTTTTTGGCTTTTTTGTTCGCTTATCTGTTCTTGGTCGCTTTGTATGAAAGCTGGATGATTCCGTTCCCCGTGCTGCTGTCGGTGTCTGTGGCGTTATTCGGATCATTGTGCTTTTTGAAAGTTTTAGGACTTGATAATAACGTATACGCGCAAATCGGTATGGTGCTTCTGATTGCTCAAGCATCCAAAAATGCGATTCTGATTGTTGAATTCGCAAAAGAATTGCGTGAAAAGGAAGGTATGGATCCGGAAGCGGCGGCTATTCAGGCGGCTTACTTGCGTTTCCGAGCAGTGATGATGACGGCGGTTTCCTTTATTTTGGGGTTATGGCCGTTGGTTGTTGCAACGGGGGCGGGAGCCATTGCCAGACGGTGTATTGGTACAACGGTGTTCGGCGGTATGATTTTCGCGACAGCTTTCGGTATTTATGTCATTCCTATGCTGTTTGTCGTTTTTGTCCGTCGGCGCGAAACGTTTCATGCAAAGCGGCGCCGCAAAGCCGCTAAGCATCAAAAACTTCAGGCTGAAACGGAAGAAGGATAAAAAAAGAAAGCGGCGGTAAAATTTCGGCCGCTTTTTTTTATTTGTGTTTTTTCATATCTGTTTTATTCTTTGATACAATTCAATTTTATGCGGCAGGTGCAAAATGGCTAATTTTTTAGATAAAATTCAAACGGCTATAAATGTTTTTAAAAGTGATGTTCCGGATGGTGTGGAACTGACCGGTGCGGAAGAACGAATGCTGAAAGAATTTTGTTATGTCGGAGATTTGGAAGCTCTGAAAGCCCAGAAAACACGCTTTATTTTGCCGATCGGTCTGGTTATTTCCAAATACGCGCGCCTGGGAACGAATTGCATTTTGTATCAAAATGTGACGATTGGAGGCAAAGATTTTCCAAGTCATCCCGGTAATCCGGCAAATTATCCGAAGATCGGCGATAACGTTGTGATTTATCCGGGGGCTTTTATTGTCGGACCGTTGACGATCGGCAATAATTGCATTATCGGAGCCAATACGGTCGTTGTCAGCAATGTGCCGGATAATTGTATGGTCAGCGGCAATCCGGCTAAAATTATGCCAAGAGGATAAAAAACGTCCGTCCGATCTGGTTTGGTTCAAATTTACACAATAAAAAGACAGCGATTGCAGTTTTTTGTCCGATGACGTGATTTCGCAATAAATTATATTACCGTCAAAAAAGATAACTAAAGAATCAAAGGTGTGATGGATGGGGTTGATTTATAAGAAAGTCGAAGAAACAGACAAAGAGCAACTGTTGAATTTGATTGATGTTGTCTTAAAAAGTCTGGCAAACCCAAGCTTTTTTATTCCATACGATCAATGGGAACTGGATAATATGTTTGATGAAATAAACTATGCTTATTTGCATGGGAGCTATGATGGTAATGAATTGGTCGCTATGGGACAGCTTTATGTGTCTCAAAATATTTTGGCTGAATTGAAAAAAGAATTAGGGGTAACCAAATATAAAGTTTGTGAACTTGGCGGAATTTTAGTGTTGCCGGAATATAGAAGACAGGGAATTGCAACAAATTTAGAATTGTTGAATTTGAATTTAGCAAAAAATTTAGGATTTGATTATATCGCCGCAACAGTACATCCGGATAATATTAGCAGTAAGAAAGCATTAGAAAAGATAGGATTGGATTTTATCAAAGAAACAACGTTATCTAATGGATTTTTAAGAAAATTATATATGAAAAAATTAAACTAAACATTTTTGAATTTAACAGATTACGGCCTTTTTTTATCAATCCCTTTGATGATTGACAAGGGGTGTCCGTGATTGACAGCGATTACGGATTGAAAAAATCCGCCGATTCATTAATAATTGTCTTTGCAACAAAAAAAAGCCTTGATTACTCAAGGTTTTCGATTGGTGCGGAAGCGGGACTTGAACCCGCACGAGGACAAAGCCTCAACAGATTTTATGATTGTTTCAGTAATTTTTTCAGATTGGCGATGATATTGTCGTAAGAAATCGCTTTGGCGTAAGGAAAATTTGCCTGATATTTTTTCCATGTTTCTTTCAAATCAAGGCTGTTTTCAATCTGATTCAAAATCGTTTTTGTGTCTGAAATCTTTTCAAAACTGTTGCGATGTTTTGCCGTCGCCGTCAGAGCTTTTTCAAACACGGATTGATCGAAAGATTGCGTCGTGCCGAGAATATAAGAGTCGTAAAAATCTCTCGGTCGGGTATTGAATATGCTCCGGCGCAGGATCGTTTCCACTTTTTCAGCCAAAACGCTTTCAATGTTATATCCCATCAGAGAAACGACTTCTTCATCATCGAAAAGACACGGAAATTCATAAGGGACGGCTTCGGGAGTAATGGCGTCTCCGGTAGAAACGTCGATGGATAGCGGCGTTACGATCGTTTCAAAAACGGCGTTCAGTTTAACGCAAAAACCACCGTAAAGGTCTTCTTTCATAATCGCTTCGACGCCTTTGACCGTGAAAGTTATGCCGTCTTTCACATCAATCGCCGCAATCTTTTTCACATATTCGCGAATGGATGCTTCCGTCGGTATCAAATGAATCAGTGTCGTGTCCAAGTCCATTGTCGAACGGATATCCAACCCGACAAGTTTGGCAACCAACATTCCGCCTTTGATGACGAACTTGTCTTTAAATTCGGACTTTGCCAAGCGCACAAGGAAGCGTTCAAACATATAGTTTTGCAAAACGACTTGCGCCGCAATCCCGTTTTGTTTGGCATAAGCGTTGATTTTGCTTTTCAGGCTCATCGCTTTGGCAGTCATAACAGCACCTCTAGGTATTTTTTGATTTTTGAGCGGACGTTTAATTTTTCCGCATAGTCCGCCAATAAAGACAAATCTTTTCCGGCATATCCGGCATAGCTTTTCACGGCGTTTAAAAAGGTTTCCTCATCAACACGCCGACGGTCTTTCACCATATCGCACAAAGTCCGTTCGACATTATAGCAGGCGACCCTGTTCCCGAACGTTGTTTTCCGTTCAATCCGCCCGAGCGAATGCAGTTCCGGTTTGACATAGTAGCAAACGCATTGAGAGCGCACCGCTGCCGACAGACTGGCGTTTTTCGGAATGGATACGGAATGAACGAAAGGCGTTCTGTTTGACAATCCGTTTAAAAACAAAGCCGTATCGTGTGAAAAGATGATTTTCGGATTGTTCAGAGCCAACAAAAACATATCATCCAACGCCTGATCGGGTAAAGCGTAAATGCCGCGCCCGACACGCTCCAACGCGCCCGCCTTGACATACAGGGAAAGCGTCATTCGGGAAAAACCCAAAGCCTCAACCTGCGCGGTCGTAATAACGCCGTTTTCCTCCCTGATTGCATTTAAAATTTCAGCGTTCAGCTCCATTGATTTTCCTTTACATTTATATTGATATTTTATTTATTATCGATATGTTTGTAAAGTGTTTTGTTTGCGGGCATTATTGAGCGTGTCGGTTCGTTCAAAGGCGGCAAGTGGGTGGTGAAATAGATTTTTTCTCCTGTCTTACCATCAGTAAAGTTTTCCGCTACCTCTTACTTTTCTCCGTATGCTTTTATTGATAAATTTAATTTGCTTTATGAAAAAAGTTGGTTAAAAATCAAACATGCTTTGTTGAAAGGCATAGGGCTTCAAACACCCTTTTATCTATGTCGCATTGTGTATGGCGACTAACAAATTATACGCCGCAAATCTGTCTCGAACGGGCGGATGACGGCGTTATAAGGCTATGCGCGAAACCGCTGTGCCGTCCATAGATAAACGGTGTTTGAACATCCGCCCGCCTTTAAGGCGGGCTTTGTATATACGAAGAAATTTAATATGACATATTTTGACGTATATACGGATTATCTTGTTTTTGTCGTTAACTTTAATAGGAGTAAAAAAATGACAAGTGAACAAATCAAGAGAAATATGGATTCTTTACAGCGTGAAATCGACGGCGTCCAGCGTCAGTATGATTCGGAAAAACGAACCTATGACAACTATATGAAACAGGCGCAGAATTCACAAAAGAAGCTTGATGATTATACGAAGAAAATGAACGAAAAGCGCAAGAAAATGGATCAGCTGCAAAAAGATTTCAACAAAGCCGTGGCTGAAGAACTGAAAAAGAAAAAATAACGCTTTCGGTGCGGGAATATCTTCCCGCACCGAACTTTTATTTTAGGGAAACCAATGAAAAATATTATCTCCACTTTTACCGGACAATCGTTTAATGTCCTCACCCCTGATCCGACGACCGTCAAAATTGAGGACATAGCGCACGCATTGTCGTTATTATGCCGTGCAAACGGTCATTTCAACCGTTTTTATTCTGTTGCGGAACATTCCATAAATTGCTGTAAAGAAGCCGCCGCACGAGGATACGATAAAATGATTCAGCTCTGTTGCCTTCTTCACGATGCTTCCGAAGCGTATATGTGCGATATTCCCCGTCCAATTAAAGGGCAAGCATATATGGAAAACGAAGACAGATTGGAAAAAGCTATTTTAACGGCTCTTGCTTCGCACTGCATAGAACCGTTTTTCGATGAACAGGCATTATGGCACACGATTGACGATACAATGCTGTATTGGGAATTTGAAAATTATTTTAAAAATAATGTGAAAGCAAATCCTATTCCTGATAACGGTCAAATACTCCATATTATATTGTCATCGCAAATACGTCCTTTTGAAGATGTGCAAAATGAGTTTTTAGCGTTATACAAGGAATTGATAAATGACTGAATATGTGGGAATTGACGGGTGTCCAGCCGGATGGATTGCCGTTTTTATAAATGAATATGGCGTGTTGAATGTTGAGGTCGAGAAGAATTTAAAAGACTTTTCGTTTGACAGACAATATCCGAACGACATTATTCTGATTGATATGCCGATCGGCTTGAAAAACAGACCTGACGGAGCGTTGCGTAATGCTATGAAAGGGAATAAAAATTCTGTTTTTTCTCTTCCCGAAAACTTACCTCCTACGGAAGAGGAATATGACCGTATCAAAGATACAATTACGATGTCAGAACAAACGAAAGCAATTATGCATAAAATTTATGAAGCAAAAAGATTTGCAGGAAAAGACCCCGCGATTTTTCAGTTTTGGGAATCTCATCCTGAGTTTTGTTTTGAATTACTAAATAACCGGAAACAGCTTTTTCCTAAAAAAACAGGTGCGGGACAGGCCGAGCGTCTTTTAATTTTGAAAGAATATCTTGGTGTTGCCGGAATTGAAAAGCTTTTGCAGGAAGCCTCAAAACAAGGAAAGGACGACTTTTTCAAATTTGATGATTTGCTTGATGCCGCCTGTTTGGCCGTGATGGCAAAAATAATCGGCGCAAAAGAAAATTGTGGCGACATTTCTAAAGAAACAACATTTCCTGATAGGTATCCTTTTATCGCTTACGCAAAAAATTTGGGACGTTACTGAAAAATCAACTTCTCCAGCGTTTGCTAAAGATTGTTTATGACTGATGATGACGGGCTTGAAAAATCCGCTTGTTTCATTGATAATCGTTTTTGAAACAAAAAAAGCCTTGATTACTCAAGGCTTTCGATTGGTGCGGAAAGCGGGACTTGAACCCGCACGAGGACAAAGCCTCAACAGATTTTAAGTCTGTTGTGTCTACCATTCCACCATATCCGCGAAAGGGACAAGATACTTATTAGCACAAGGATACCCTAAATGAAAAGAAACTTTTTGCTTCTAAGCGTATTTTTTTTGATATCGTGTACTTCCGACGTTTTTCAGGATAATGCCGGTTGTCCGATAAAGCAAGGCCGACAAATCACGGTTGAATTTGAATACAACAGTGCGGAACTGAATGAAAAGGCGGTTTCCAAATTGAAAAAAATAGCCCGAAAAGCTCGGGAAAGAAGTTCATTCGTTTGTTTTTTGGGACGCCTTGCGTATCAGGGCGTTCCTTCGGGGCAGGCTTTAGGGGCAATGGACAGAGTCAAAAATACGGCGGCGATTTTTTTGCAGGAAGGTGTTGATCCGGCTCAAATCTATATCGGAATGGCGCCCGAAAATCCGCGCATCGGTTTTTCAAAGCCACAAAATGCCGAAGAAGAGAAGCATACTTTAAATCTGTTGATAGAACCATAGATTCCTGATCCTAAAGCGCTGAACGGTAAAAGAATATTTTTTGAAAAAATCGTTTTGTTATTTGAAACTGTTTGTTTTTCTTAAATTCTTTGATATTCTCGCAAATGGATTTATATGCTAAAGGCGTATATTTGAAGATGATTTTTGAATAAAGGGCAAGGATGGTATAAATATGAATATACTAAAAAAAGGGATTTCTTCCCAAAAAGCTATTTTAATTATATCTTTATATCTTGCTTTTATATTAAATTTATCTTTTATAAAAAATTTTTGGGAAAATTTTCATATCGAAAATTGTTCTCAATTTTTTTGTTTTATTCTGTTTTTTATTTTAATTCCTCTGCCTCTCATATTGTTGTTAAACTTGGTTCTGTTTAAGTATTCTTTCAAGCCGTTGAGTTGCTTAATCATAGTTATTTCAAGCGCAACAAATTATATGATGCTTAAAATGGGCGTTCTTATAGATGTTTCGATGATCAGGAATGTTTTTGAAACAAACGCCCGCGAAGCGTTTGATTTGGTTTCATGGCCTCTTGTGCTTTATATTGTTTTTTTGGGGATAATTCCGTCATTTTTATTATGTAAAACGGAAGTGCGGTATGGTTCTTTTAAATGTGAAGTTGTCAGAAGAAGCTTAACCGTAGCGATCGTTTCTTTTTTATTTGCTTTGTATATTTTTGCTTTTTCAAAAGAAATAATTCCGTTTGTCAGGAACAATACCGGTTTTCGGGCAAGATACAATACGCTTAATTATATTGTTAATACGGCAAGATATGCAAGCAAGGTTCTGAAATCAAATAAGAAATTATCTGTTATAGACGAACATGCTAAAGCGGATATGTTCAATCCTTCCAATACTCACGTCATTGTTTTAATCATAGGAGAAACGGCCAGAGCGCAAAATTTTTCACTCGGAAAATATAACAGAGAGACCAATCCGTTATTATCAAAAGAAAAAAATCTTGTTTATATTGACGAAGTATCATCCTGCGGCACGGCGACGGCGATTTCATTGCCATGTATTTTTTCGGCCAAAAACAGGTCGAAATTTGACGTGGATGCGGCAAGATATGAAGAAAATATTTTAGATCTGCTCCAGAGAGCCGGGTGGAACGTTGTCTGGTATGAAAACGATGACGGCTGTAAAGGAGTTTGCCAAAGAATTAAAAGGCATAATGTGGTAAAAATAGGCGATAAAGACCTTTGTTTTGATAGTTATTGCTATGACGAAGTTTTGTTGAAACATTTGGAAAATACGCTTAAAAATATTAATCAAAATACGGTAATTGTTTTGCATACAATGGGATCGCACGGCCCGACTTATTACAAAAGATATCCGGATAAATTCAAAAAATTTACCCCGACCTGTGATACTTCTGATATTCAGAACTGCACGAAAGAAGAAATTAAAAATACATATGATAATACGATCTTATATACGGACTATATAATATCGGAAACAATCGAACAGTTGAAAAAGTACAAAACATATGAAACGAGTATGCTGTATGTTTCAGACCATGGAGAAAGCTTGGGAGAAAACGGGTTGTATCTGCATGGGATGCCGTATGCCATAGCGCCGAAAGAACAGAAAAAGGTTCCTTTTATTTTATGGTTTTCCGATAAAACTTTAAAAGACAGCCATATAGACATTAGTTGTCTGAAAAACAGTTCTTTTGATGAAGTTTCTCATGATAATTTTTTCCATACTGTTTTGGGATTAAGCGAAACGGATTCCAAGCTTTATAATAAAAATCTGGATATTCTTTTGAAGTGCAGAACAAAAAGGACGGAATTTATGAAAAGATAAAAAACATTGAAGTGATGTTTTTTAATTCCGATTCGCTTTAAAATTTTTTCGGTGAATAAAGGGGATTTACGCGCTCTGTTCACCCTTCGGGTCGTCTCCGGCGATACCTCCTTCTTCGGTTCAAATCCGCTGATTTCATTCTCAATATAAAAAAAATCGCCTGAAGGCGGCCGTTATTTCCAATTCCGCCTAAAATCACCTTCGCCTGCCGACTCGGTTCTTTAAGGCTTATTGACAAAATACAAAAAAAACGCCCGTTTTAGAGCGTTTTTTTTGTATTTTGTTGGTCGGAGTGAGAGGATTTGAACCTCCGGCCCCTACGTCCCGAACGTAGTGCTCTACCAAGCTGAGCTACACTCCGAATAAGTGTTATTGCTTATAGCGCGAAGTTTGATATACTGCAAGAGGGTTTTGTTATTTTTTTTATTTTTTGGGTATCATTGTGAAAAAAAGTATCCTTATTATCGGATTGATTCTGCTTATTATTGCGGTGTTATGCGTCGTCTTTTATCCGAAATCCGGAAAAAAAGATTTTCCTGTGCCGCCGAAACAGGAAGCGTCTTTAAATGATTTTTCAATAACGCAAGCGACTGAAAATCAGAACGCGCCGACTGTTCGTTCCGGTTTGAAGGCTTCTATCGATATCGTTCGAGTCGAAGAGGACGGAAGTATGGTTGCGGCGGGCAAAGGGATTGGCGGCGCCGTTGTTTCTTTAATGGACGGGGACAGTGTTTTAACGCAATTCACCGTCAATGAAGACG
>JAFVEJ010000238.1 GCA_017476085.1 Alphaproteobacteria bacterium | reverse complement strand
GAAAGATGACATTCGTTCTTCCGATCGTTTTAGGACACAGAGGCGCCCGCGCCGTTCAAACCGAAAACACAATAAAAGCTTTTTGCTGCTGTTGTCAATCAAACGTCAAATGGGTTGAACTGGATGCGATGCTGTCAAAAGACGGTACGCCGATGGTTTTTCATGACGAAACGCTGGAAAGAATGACTGATCAAACGGGACGGGTGGATGAACTGACGGCGGAACAACTGCAAGAATTGTCTTTGAAACCGGAAGGATACATTCCGACTTTGGCGGAAGTGTTGGATGTTTTGAACGAGTTTCGGGCGGGCGTGAATATTGAAATTAAGCCGTCGCGTCCCGAACTGGCCCGGGAAACGGCGCGCAGAGTCTGGCAAGTCGTTTGCGAAAAAGATTTTGATGATTCGGAACGTCTTCTTTTTTCAAGTTTTGCTTGGGACGCTTTGGAGGAAACGGCCGTTTTGGCACCTCATATCCGAAGAGGCGTTCTTGTCGGCAAAAAATCCGGAGATTGGCATTGCGCGGCGGAAAAGATCAAGGCTTATTCCGTTCATTATGATGCCGAGCTGTTAACGCCTGAAATAATTGCGGAAATTAAAAAAGGCGGATATCGCCTGATGGCATATACGGTCAACAATCCCGACCAAGCGGCGCGGCTGCAAGCGGCCGGTGTCGATTCTTTTTTCTGTGATGATCCCGCTGCAATGTTGACTATGCTGACTTAGTCGCGGCGCTGGGCGATCACGCATTGATACATACCGCCGAAAAAGGTTTTTTTATCCCAGATCAGCTTGTCTGTTTTCAAAGCGAAATCCTGAATTTCATTATGCCATAAACTTTCGGCAAACGGTTCGTACAAACGGTTGAACATTTTGACCGGAAATTTCAGCGGGTGAAATTTCTTGGGCGCCGCATAGTCGATGAAAATCATTTTTCCGTTCGGCTTTAAAGCGTTAAAAGCTCTTTTTAAG
Organism: Alphaproteobacteria bacterium; assembly: GCA_017476085.1. Next base: position 2,689 of record JAFVEJ010000238.1, on the reverse strand, counting down.
GCTGCTTTTTTGCGCGAATCGGGAAGCTCATGCAAGATAAAATAACCGACGATCACATCATAGCGCAAATCATTGGGTATAGTGAAGTCGCGTTCTTTGAGAGCTACGTTCAGCCATGCCGAAACGCGCGGTTTCATAGCGTCGATATGCTGAAGAGAAATGTCTTCAATGTGATATTGGCCTTTTGAATTCATTTTTTGAACGATTTCACGCTCAAGATTGCCGGCAGCCACGCCCAGCTGCAAAACGTCATTGCCTTCGATGATTTCATTAACAACGGTTTTAATTAATTTTCCGTTCCAGAAAAAAGAGCCGACGGCGGCCGTCCAATTATCATCAAAAAGTTTGGTGAACAGCGGATGAAAATAACGTCCGTCATATACGGATCTTAAATATTCGGGGACAAGATGTCCTTCTTTAAAGACGCCGTCTTCTATAACGGGAGAGGGAACAGGCTGTTCGGCAGATGTTTCATTTTCTTTTTGCTGTGTCATCATTGTGTTTTCCGTTAGTCTATCAATCCCATTTTTTTGCCGGCAATCACGGCTCCCGTACGGTTTGTGACGTTCAACGCTTTTAAAATCGCCGTGACATGCAGTTTAACGGTTCCTTCCGATAAATCAAGTTCGCGGGCGATGATCTTGTTCGGCTTGCTTTGTCCCATCAAACGCAGTACGTCCAGCTGTCTGGGGGTCAGGGGACCTTTATGTTCCGCGGCGTTTTCCGCTTTGCCGGACAGATTCAACAGCTCTGAGGGCAGATACAAGCCGCCCGATAAAATCAAATGCAGAGCGCTGAGGATGATTTTGCTTGAAGATGTTTTGGGGATGAATCCCGAAGCTCCTATGTCGATTGCCTGCAAAACGTTTTCCGGTTCCGTTACAGCCGATAAAATAACGATCGGCGTATCGGGATGATGTTCTTTCAGCAAACGCAGAGATTCATGCCAACTGAGTCCCGGCATAGCCAAATCCGTCAAAATTAAATCATAAGAAGTTGTCCCGTTTGCTTTTTCCTGCAATTCTTTGTGATCGTGAACCGTATCAATCGAAATTTCTTCATCAAGATCCGCTAAAACCATACGAAGCCCGTCAAGAAACAGTTCATGGTCATCGGCGATCAAAATTTTCAGCATTGGACTCTCCCCCTGAATTGATTATAGTGTAACGGAATTTTTTATGAAAAACAGGAAAAAAATGTCTCAGGGAAAAGTTTTTGATCTCGGACGTCAGGGGGACGGCCTGATAAAATATGAAGGGCAAAACGTTTTTATTGCCGGCGCGTTGCCCGAAGAAACGGTTCGATACCGGTTGACGGCGGACAACCGCGCCGAATTGGAAGAAATCTTTTCCGCCTCTTCCGACAGGGCAACGCCCGTTTGTCCGTTTTTTGAACAATGCGGCGGGTGCGCTTTACAGCATTTAAGCGCCGACTTGTATCGGCGTTTCAAACTGCGTTATTTCAAAGAACTTTTTCCCGCCGAATGGAATGTTACTTTTGATGAACCCGTTTTCATTCCGTTTAAAAGCCGTCGTCGCGCGACTTTTGCCGTTTTCTGGAACGGAGTTTTGCGCAAGTTCGGCTTTAACGCGAAACAAAGCGACAAAATCGTGGAAATCGATTCTTGCCCCGTTTTGATTGAACAGTTGGAAAAACTGATTGTGCCTTTGCGGCAATTCATTTGTGATAAGGCGCGCTTCTTCCCGAAGAAAAAAGGCGTCGGCGACGTTTCCGTTTTGATGACGGAAACGGGCGCGGACGTGTTGCTGACCCTTCCGTTCGAACCGGATTTCGACTGGCGGCAAAGCGCTTTGCTGTTCGCGGCGGAAAACGGTTTGGCAAGACTTTCGTGGCGGACGAACGAACGCGCGGACCCTGAACCTCTGGCCGTTCTGCATACTCCGGCGCTGTCGATCGGAGCCTTTACGTTGAAACCGCCGGCGGGAGCCTTTCTTCAGCCGTCCGTCGAAGGGCAGGACGCTTTGACTCCAGCCGTCGTCGAATATGTCGGAAAAGCGAAAAAAGTGATGGATTTGGTCTGCGGCGCGGGGACGTTTTCTTTGCCTTTGCTGCAAAAGAAAAGAATCATCAAAGGAGCGGACAACGCGCCGTTCGCTTTGCAGGCGTTAAAGGAAGCTTCCGAAGGCAGAATCGAAACGCAGGAAAGGGATCTGTTCAAAACGCCGCTTTATCCCGACGAGCTGGACGGCTTCGACTGCGTGATTTTCGATCCGCCCAGAGCCGGAGCGAAAGCCCAGTGCGAACAGATCGCGGCGTCAGGTGTCGGAAAAGTCGTCGCCGTTTCCTGCAATCCCGTCAGCTTTGCGCGCGATGCGGAAATTCTGATCAACGCTGGCTTTGCGTTGGAAAGAATCCGCCCCGTCGATCAATTCGCTTTTACACCGCATTTGGAATGCGTTGCGAAATTCATCCGCGCCTGAATGGAGAAAGGATATGGTTTCAAAGATGACAATGGCAAAAAATGTGCTGTTTGCGTTGCTTTCAGTTATAATGGTGAGTTGTTCGACAGTTGAAAAAACGGAAAAAACAATCATGGAAAACAGGGAAGGCTTTTCCGTTCGGGAAATCTCGGACGACCTCTTTGACAGGATGAAAAGGGGAAACACTTATAAAAAGGACTGTATCGTCCCCAGGGAAGAACTCCGTTATCTGCTGGTCCTGCATAAAG
>JAFVEJ010000237.1 GCA_017476085.1 Alphaproteobacteria bacterium | reverse complement strand
GCTATATCACGCAATGCGGCGATCTGATCCTGAATGTTTTTTTCTTCCGTGACAGCCAACTCTGTCGTAAAGATCTGTTTTGTTTCTACGGAACCGATCGTAAATCCGGCGGATCCTTTTCCGGCGACGCGCAGAGAATCCGTTATCAATCCGGCGGGCAGACTGTTAAAAACGATCGTATGTTTTCCGGCCGGAACGGAAAGACGGGCTATACGCGAAACATCTGCTCTGTCTGGGAAAACGGTGACATCGGAAATTTCGGAAACGGCTTCTATTTCTCCGGCGAAAGCGGTTCCCGTATACATCAGAGCAATGATAAAGCATAACGTTTTTTTCATTTTAATTCCCTTATTTTTGAAAGTCTTGGACTTGAATCAAGCCGCCGTTTTTGCTTAGCTTGTTTGCGGTTCGTTTAAGCCGAAGAATTGATTTTTCACCCAGCCCTCTTTGATAAATTTCGTTGTAATTGCCTTGTTCGGCCAGGGCGCGATAAATCCATCCGTTGTCAACGCCCAATTTTTCGGCGGCAATTTTATCCTGTCCCAACAGATTTTGTATTTCGGGATCTTCGGTGTTTTGGAAATCTTCAATGTTTTGGGAGGATATGCCCTTTTCTTCAGCTTTGACAACAGCGTAAATCAGCCAACGCAGAATTTTAAACAACTCCTTGTCGTCATCCCGGATATAAGGGCCGGTCGGATATGTTCTGACGATTTCGGGCAGGACAACCAGATCCACATCGGCAGGACTTTTTTTGAAATAGTCCGAATGCAACGTTTCCAAACGGGCAAAAACCAAATCGCATCGCTTTAAATACAATAATTCTTTCGCACGGGACAGCGTCGGCAGTTTCATTATGCGCATATCCAGCTTGTGCCGTTTGTTGTAAGCTTCCAGTTCCTGAATGAGAAAAGGCGTTCCTTCAACGCAGACTTTAGCTTCCCGATAGTCTTTCATTGAAGATGCTTCGGGTTTGTAATGACCGATAAAGGCCAGTGCGGAATAATAAAAAACGGAAGGAAAAGAAACATTCGACCGTAATTCTTTTTCCATTGTCCACGGCGTGGCGGCATTTAAAATATCAATCTGATTGTTTTCCAATAAATGGAAACCTTCTTCCTGATTAACAGGAATGATTTGAACGGCTTCGGGACGCCCTAAAACGGCGGAAGCAATCAGTCGGCAAATTTCAACATCAATACCGAACCATTCGCTGTTTTTTCTGTACGCATAAGCGTCGGCAGTCGTTCTGGCGCCGCATCGCACGACTCCGGTTTGCTTTATCCGGGACAAGACGGCGCCCGCTTGAACGCGGGGACTTAAACCAAAATAAAATAAGCCAAAAAGGAAAAGACATATCAAACGCTTGGTCATTTTTTCCCCATTAATTGAAACATTCGAATTTTTAATATACATAAAAAACTAAAAGTAAGATATAATTAAAATGTAATAGTGAAAAATGCTTTTTTGAAAAAATCTTAAAGAGGGCGTATGAAAAAATTAAAAGCAGTTTTTGTTTTTCTGTTGTTTCTTTCTTCCTGTTTTTCGGCGCGGGCGCAAACGGCTGCGGCGTCTGCCGAACAGTCGCCGGAGGCATGGCTGCTCAAAAAAGGATATGAACTGTTGGACGTTCTGTCGATTGAAGAAACAAAGGCGCGTTATTTAAAACTGCGCCGCATTGCCAAAGAAGTCTTTAATCAAAAAGAAATGCCGCGTCTTGTAATGGGAAAAAACTGGAAAAATATGTCCGTTGAACAACAGGAGGCTTTGCAGCTGATTTTCTTTGATTATTTTGTGGTAACGTACGGATCTTCCAGTTTTAGTTTCCGGGGCGTATCTCTTCAAGTGAGCGAAAAGGTTCCTGCGGGCAAGGATATTCTTTTAAAAACAAAAATAAAATTAAAAGACGAAGAACAGTTGTATCAAAGCGTTAAGAGTATTCAAGCGCAATTTGGTTCGGGGCAAAAGGAAGATCAGGAACCTTCTTCGCAGGCTGAAGACGGGGATTTTGAAATTTTGTTTGCGTTAAGGAAAAAGCAGGGCGGGTATTATATCCGTGATGCCAAGTTTGAAGGACAGAGCATCATTATGTTTTTAAGAGATCAAATCGAAAAAGAATACAAAAGGGCTTCTTACGATACGGACGTTTTTCTGGAGGCAATGCGTCAGAAAATAAACAACAGGTATCGTGCGGCCGAAGATTTGGCGCAAAAACAAAAAGATAAGAAGAAATAAATCCCTTTAAAAATATTTGCGGGAAAAGTCGAAGCGTTTATTTTCAATGAAAAAAAGGATGTTGACTGAAAACTTGACAAAAATTTCAAAAAGATTACAATGTTTTCACTAATATTCGATTCGAAAGGGAACATTATGGCTTTATCGTTGGAACAAAAGAAAGAAACAGCCGGAAAAGATTCAAAATCTGCGGCATTGTTGAATAAATACTTAGAAGAAGTCGTTGAATTGACTCATTCCGATTCGATGATCGTTGCCAATCATTATTTGAAAGATTTTGCAACACGCCCCCGTTGGGAAGGAATTAAACAGGAAGACATCTCTGCCAGATATGCTGAAAATAAAGAAAAAATGAAAGAATACGGCTTTAGAGATAAGGCGGCTTATTATGCCAATATACGGACCAGAGATAACGGAAAGGAATCGTTTATCAAATTAGGTGCCGTTATGGCGACCACATTGGCGGCTGCGGCGGTTTCTCCTGAATTGGGACAAGTTGTCGGCGGAATTGGCGCCGCTTATTTAGGATCAAAAATGATTGCCGGAACAATCGGCGATCCCACAACGCCGAAGGAATTATTTTCTACCAGTTCTTATAAAGATCTGCGTCATGAACAGCTCGCTTTGCGTAAATTGTCGCGTCATCTGGCAAAGAAAGAAAAAGAAGAAAAAAATTCAGCCGCTAAAAAAAGCGTGCTTGCTTTTGTTGGCCGCGGCGGCAGATAATGCTTCGCTGATTACAAAAAAGCTCCGTGCAAACGGAGCTTTTTTAGTTGGAAAAATGTCTCTTCCCTAATTGTATTAAGCAAAAATGTTACGATAAAATATCCTGTTGTGATAAACAGCCGGGAAATACTTGAGGAACAAAGTTGCCGAAAAGGAACAGTATATTAAAGAATAAAGTATTTTATACGGCAGGTGTTGTAATTTTTTTTGAAAACGGCTATAAAAAGAAAAGCCGTTTTTTCGGCTTGTTGTTGACAGATAAAGGATAATGTGAATGGAAGAGATTATCTTTCCGAATCAAATTCGTATGTATCGTCGGGTGCGCGGTCGCTCAATGCAGGAGTTGGCGGATTTTTTGGGCGTCAGCCTTTCAGCCGTCAGTAAAATTGAAAAGGGATACAGGCGCATAGATCAGGAACAGTTAGTTCGGATCGCCGAGTTTTTGGATTGTCCTTTGCGTGAAATTTTTGTCAACGAGGCCAGTTCTCAACCTGATGTCGTGCAGGCCTGGCGTCGTGAGCAGGAACGGCGCAACCGCGTCAACGAACGTTGCGGATTGAAAATGTTGGGCGCAGGACTGCGTTATATTCGCGGACAGAAAAATTTAACGTTGGCCGATGTGGCGGACGGATCGGAACTGACGCTTTCGGTGTATCACCGTATAGAAATGGGGCAGCGCGAAGTTTCCGAAGACGAAATTTCAAGAATTGCCCGCGCCTTGGGATATACGAATGATGAGCTGCAAAAGCAGATCTATGATTTGGATAAAGCCGGCGCTTTGGAAGAATTTATTCAAAGGAATGACGCCCGTTATCGTACCGTTGCCGGCGTGAAAACGGGATATCCCGAATTGCCGGTATCTAAAATGGCTTCCATGAAACAGGAACATCCGGATATCGTTTTACAGGTATATGGTCAGGCCGGAGAAAACGGCACGATTATTATTGACCGTCAAGCACCGTTGGGAACGGTTAATTGTTTTGCCGGTGCGGTTAATCCGATGTCTTCCTATGCGGTTTCGCTGTGTACCCGCCGTTTGGGCAATTTGTTGCCGGCTCGTTCTGTTTTGATTGTCGATCCGACGAAAATGGTCGGTTTGGGTGATATCGCGGTCATGTATATGAATGATACGGAAGCGCGTTTGATCAGCGTGCGTGAAGATATTGACGGCAAATTGTTCGGTGTTCTTTGGAATCCGGAAGAAAAAGTTGAAATTTCCGAGGATAAGGCATCGGCATTGCATCGGGTCGTGCAAATTCATTTGCCGTAAGAAAAAAATGTTTTAATAAAAAATACCGCAGATTAAAGATATATTAATCTGCGGTATCGTAGTATTATGCTGAATATCCTTAATAAACAATAAGGATACGAATGATTATGCCTGCTTGGAGAAAAAATGAGCCCGCCGAAAAAGGATACTAAAAAATGGAAACCGAAATTTCCCGGTGCGGCGACCGACGGGGAAGAAGATCCTTACGTTACGGCTCAAAGATTTGTAAACGTTTATCGTCAGCTGCATGTGCTCAGGGAAGATCTGGTTACCCGTTATAATGATATGTTGTTGGCGATTAATCCGGAGGCTCGTTCGACATTGATCGACATTCCCGGCGGTCGGGATGTGCGGGATTATCTGACATATTTGGAACAGCAGAAATACGGCGACGACTATGTGCCGGAAGAGGAAGATGACGCTTTTGTTTCAGCGGAGGAAAAAGCGAAAGCAAAAGCGATCGCGGACGCTTTGTCGTCCGCTCAAGAAAAAATGAATATGAATCAGATGGCCGTTATGCAGCAGGCACAGGAAGAAGCTCGCCGCAATATGGAAATGTTGGCGAAGACGCTTGCGGAGGCAAAGCAGGATTCTTCCAGAACGGTGGAGGTCGCGCAATTAACACAGGCGCTGCAGGCCGCGCAGCAGGAATTTAACGCTATTTCCGCCGTTGAAGGGAACGCCAGCGAAGCTGAAAATGTCCAGGCAAAATTAAGAGCGCAATATGCGGCGCAAGCCGCTCCGCCGATGCCTGTACCGATGTCTGTGCCGATGCAAGCGGCGCCTGTCAATTATGCCGTTCAGGGGGGGCTGGAAAGTCTTTCGCAAGCCGGATCGCAAGGGCTTGAGGCATTGGTCAACGCCTTGACCGAAGCGCAGGTTAAATCTGCCGAATTACAGGCTAAAGCGCAGTCCGAAACAATGGCAAAGATTTTTTCTCAAAGCCAGGAAATGACGGCGCGCGCAATGGCGGAAGCTTTTTCCAAGTCACAGCAAAATGCAGCGGAAGTTCAGGGCAGCTTGATAGCAAAAGCGATTGCCGATTCTCAAAGGAACGCGAACGAAACATTGGCGGCTTTGTTTTCGTCAATTCAAAAAGGCGGGTCTTTGCCGCAATTTCAGCAGGCCCCTCAAATCGTTATTGAAAATAACAATTCCGCTTCTTCATCGTCTTCTTCTGCCGCGCAGGCAGCTTCATATGCCGAACAAATCAAAATGATGGTTCAGGCGCAGGTCGAAGCGCAAAAAGAAATTCTGGAAATGCAAAAAAAGGCGATGTTGGAAAACGCCGTTTTTAATGCGGGATCCGGCGGTCAGGGCGGCGGAATGTCTGCTGCCGAACAGGCTAAAATGATCGCGGATGTCGTAGCGCAGACGCAAAGCAGTATTTTGACCGAAACAATGGGTCAAATGATGCATCGGCAGGAAGAATCGCAGCG
>JAFVEJ010000236.1 GCA_017476085.1 Alphaproteobacteria bacterium | reverse complement strand
TGTCCCGACGTGTGAAGATCGACGCACCGGACGCCCGCTTTGTTAAGGGCGTCGAACCTGTCCGCGTATCTGTCTTTATACCCGCTCCACATCGACCAGACGAACAGGGTTTCGTTGTTCAGGCAATCTTCCAGATTGTCAAACGTGCTTTTAACCGGCAGGACGACATATTTTCCGGCTTCGGCGGCGATTTCTTCGGGCGAAACCGAACAGCGGTTTTGCTCTCCGGCCGCGAACTTTTTCACGTCCGGCCACGTCAGATTCGGCAAATGCGGATTTTCCAGCTTCATCAGCAGATAAGCGGCATAGCCTGACAAAACAAGTTTCCGTCCCGCTTTTTTACAAGCGCGGTACACCGTTACGATCCTGTCGATGTTCTGCATCGACGACTGGACAAGGATAAGCCCTTTTGTCCGTTTGAATTCGTTCAAGAAAGCGTCTTCCAGTTCTTCTTCAGTTTTAAAACGATCGTCTTCGCGCCCGAGGCAAGATCCCTCCATCAATAAAACGTCAACGCCTTCCGGCAAGGCGCGGATGTTCGCTTCGAACAGCTTTTTCTTGCGCCCGTGAGCGCGGAAATCCCCGCTGTAAAGCAGTTTTCTCCCGTCCGACTCGATCAGAAATGCATAAGCGTCATAAGCGGAATGATCGGTCAGATACGGCGTTATCGTAAACGCGCCGAGAGTAAAAGGCTTTCGGGCTTCAAACGTTTCGACGTTTTCAAAACAAAACGCGGACGGCAGATGAAAATCGCGGGCGGCTTCCATAATCGTTTTTGTCGCTTTGCCCATAAAAACGGGAATATCGGGATTTATCCACTTCCCCGCGGCGTAGTGATCCTGATGCGCGTGGGAAATCAGGATTCCGATCAGATCGTCCGTCTTTTCCGTCAGTCCTTTGATGTCGGGCAAAAGGTCGGGCGTATTGCTCTCCGCATCCAAAGGAAGCCCGATGTCCAAAACGATCCTTTGCCCGTTTCCGGCGACGACTTCGACCGCCGAACCGCCGATTTGCTTTGTGCCGCGCCTGATACACACTTTCATATCACATTCCTTTCATACGCAGATAGACCGAAGCCAGCAGACGCGCGTCAAGCAAGGCTCCGTGAAGTATTCTCTCTTTCAGGGAAACATCGAAACGTTCGCACAAAGCGTCCAAATTCACTCTTTCTGACGGAAACAACCGCTTCGCCATCGGCAAAGTGTCGATGATTCTGCTTTCGTCGACCGGCTCAAAACCCGCCGCGGTCAGTTCGGCATTTATAAAAGCCATATCGAACCGCGCATTATGGATGACCAACGGCGAATCCTTTATAAAATCCAGAAAAGCTGGGGCAACCTCGAAAAAGGCGGGCGCATTTTTCAGTTTTTCGTTTGTCAGTCCGTGAATGGCGGAAACTTCGTCCGGTATGGGGCGCATCGGATCGATTTCCGCATAAAAACACCCCTCCGGTTTATCGTCGATCAGCTCCACCGCGCCGATCGACACAATTTTATCCCCGTTTTTAGGCGACAGTCCCGTCGTTTCCGTATCCAAAACAATTTCTCTCATTTTCAAATTCTCCTGTTCATATCGTTTCTTTACGGATAACATATCGGTATGTCAGAAGTTGTCGTATGCAGGCTGTATAAAGAAAAAAACGGAGAAAAAGCACCATGAAAACAGCCATTTTTTGGAAAACGCCCGCGCGTATCATTGTTTTCAGCGAAGACTCGACCGTCGAGCCGCCGCTGAACATCGCGGATTATTCGGGCAGTCATGTTCAGATGTGGAAAAGCGTCAGGACACAATATCCCGATCTGGCGTTGACCGAATACGACGAATTCCCGCGCGGCCGCCTGATCTGGGACGACAACAAAGCAACATACTTCTTTTATGCCGACGAAAAAATCCTGTCCGATCCGACAGCCGTTCAAACCGTCTTGCGGGAAACCGGCGTTTCAACGGATAACTTTACCGTTCGCCTTTGCCACGATCCGCATTACCGGACAAAATGATTCCGTATGCCAGAAAATGACGTATCCGCATGTTACTTATGGAAGAGAAAATGCGAAAGGATACGAAAATGAATAATGTTGATTTTGAAAAAGCGAAACTGGCGGAATATGTGTGCAACGCGATCGAAAACGCAACGCGCAAAAAGGAACTGGAAGACATCTGCGAATGGTTTGAGGATGCAGGGTGCGATATTCTGGGCATTGAAAGCACCGAAACGTTCGTGCGTCGCCGTTGCCGTTACAATGCCGAAGACGACTCTTCCGCGGAACGAGAAAAACAGATCGGGCGTTTTTTGGAAAATGCCGTCCGTCAGATGCGTGTCAAATATTTACAAAAACGCTTTGCTCTCTCCGACTGTGAAAGGACGTTGGGCTTTATCGCTAAAGCGACGGGATTGGAAAAAGAGGAAACGGAATTTCTCGGTATCGCCGCCCGTTATTATCTGAGCAAAGATGTGGAAGATTTCATCAACCGCATTTCCGATCGTCATCGTTGTTTCAAAGAGACGAACTGCGCCCGTTTCCTGTCGGGAAAGCTTTCCCTGAACGCACTGAATCAGGCACTTTACAAAACCAACGAACTTGGCTTGACCGGCGGAGATTACAGTTACAGCGGTTTAAGCGATTTTACCAAAAATCTGTTTAATTTCCGTCCGAAAACATACGCCCAGTTCCAAAAGATTTTTCTGGGACGTAAAGAAGCCGCTTCCCTGCGTTGGGACGATTTCGACTATATCGAAAAGCGCGACGAACTGTGCGCTTTATTGAAAGCCGCCGTCAAACGCAAGGAAAAAGGCGTCAACATTTTGTTTTACGGCGTCCCCGGAACGGGCAAAACCGAATTCGCCCGCACTCTGGCGCGACAGGCCGGCGTTACTCTGCGCACCGTCGCGGAAATCAGCGAAGAGGAAAATCCGGTCTATCGCATTTCGGAGTTAATATTTGCGCAAAAACTCGCCGTCGCACAGGATGATACCTGTTTGTTGCTGGACGAGGCGGAAGATGTTTTCTATGGTGAAGGACGCGATAAAACAGCGAAACTTTCTTTGAATTCCATGCTGGAAAGAAACGAAACGCCGGTCATCTGGACGACAAACCGGACTTTCGATATGGATTCCGCTTTTCTGCGCCGTTTTTCCTATTCGATTCACTTTGAATTGCCCGACGAAAAACATTCCGTCCGCATCTGGCAGAAGGCTTTGCGCAAAAACAAACTGCCCGCAAGTGAAAAAGTCGCCAAAGAACTTTGCGCCGAATATGCCGTTCCGCCGGCTTTTATGGCGAACGCGGTCAGAAACGAACGCCTGATCGGCGGCGGCATCGAAACGGTCAAGTCCTCGCTGGACAATATGCGCGAACTCTGCACGGGCAAAAAAAAGAAAAAAGCCGCGCCCAAACCGGCCGTGCCGTTCGATCCCGCCTTGTTGAACACGGACACCGATCTGGAAAAGCTCGCCGGACGCGTCAAAGACCTGAACATGAAAACGTTTTCTTTGTGCCTGTACGGCGCGCCGGGGACGGGAAAGTCCGCTTACGCCGTCTGGCTGGCGGAACAGATCGGCCGGCCGGTGATCAAGAAAAAAAGTTCGGATTTATTGAGTATGTGGGTGGGCGGAACGGAAGAGAACATCCGGCTGGCGTTCGCCGAAGCCGCCGCGAAAAACGCCGTGCTGATCTTTGACGAAGCCGACAGCTTTTTGCAGGACAGACGGAACGCCGTGCGGTCGTGGGAAACAACGCAGGTCAACGAAATGCTGACGCAAATGGAAAGCGCGGAACATCCGTTCGTCTGCACGACGAACCTGCTCGACCGGCTGGATCAGGCGTCCCTGCGCCGATTCACGTTCAAAGTCAAATACGACTTTATGACGCCGGAACAGCGCACAAAAGCCTTTGAAACGTTTTTCGGATTTAAAGACGTGTCCCTGACAAAAGCAGAAAACATGACGCCCGCGGATTTCGCGCTGGTGTATAAAAAGGCGAAAATCTTAGGCGTTCTGGACGACCAGAAAGAGCTGTTGAAAATGCTGATGAGCGAACAGACGGTCAAAGCCCCGCCGAAATTCAAGATGGGATTTTAATATCGAAGTCATAGGAAGCCTTGATATAGTCAAGGTCTTTCCGCCCGTTGTCGTTTAAAACATTGACAACTTTTTTCGTAATCAAAGAGGCGAAGCTGTCCGCAAGCATGACACCCTGAACTTTTTTTCCTTTTGAATTTTTCAGCTCGTTATATCCGCGGCTTTTGTTCCCGTTTTCTTTGTTGAAAGCGAAAATCCCGTTCAGCAGATCGCTGATGAAGTTCGTGTAAAAGAAGATTTCTGTTATAACGCCGACCATCGGGTTGGCGGCTTTCAGTTCAACAATCCGCACGATATCGCCGTCTATCGTCCACAGGTCGACAGCGGCTTTGTTACTCGGAAAGACCTCCTTGCCTTTTTGTTTGATCTCCTCGAAAAGACCGACGGGAAGCTGTCGGAAGACGTTTGTTTCGAGGGATTGCCCAACCGCTTTATAAAAAACGTTCTTTTTGTTCGCCAGCATTTCTTCAACGATGCTTTCGATATGGCTCGGCGATGTTTTTGCCTGCGACTTCGACGGGCAGTTGTTGAGCAATTTGCCTTTTTTGTCCGTTAAAAAATCTTCAAAATTGTTAACGGCGTATCTAACGTTCTCACTTAAAAGAAACCAGCTGTATTGTTCGGAAAAGCGCAAAGCCCGATACAAAAAACGCCCGTAATGACCGCTGAGTTTAATTTTTTTATCTTTTTCTTTAAATTCTTTATTAAATTCCGGCAAATCCCCATCAACATCCAAATAAATTTTATCAATTTTTTTATTTTCATCCCACGCTTTTAATCCGATTGCCCACCCCTCGAAACAAGCAGAGTTATCTTGCATATTTATCCCCTTATATTTTGTTTCATTATTTTTTTTATCTATATACTCTTTTACGCCGACAGCTTCCTCAGTCAAAATCAAGGTAAGAGTATTATTCTCATAGCTAAAATTAATTCCTTCCGGCCAGCTGGGAAATTTATTTCCTATAATGTTTCTTATTTCTGCGAGTTTATTCATCTAATTATTCCCCTCTCCGAAAGTTTAATTTCCCTCCACTCTACCAGAAAAACGGAAAAAAACAAGGCTTTGCGTCCGTCAGTTTTTGTCATATCCTTGTGATAAAATTAATTAAACGGAGTGTGTGACATGGCGTATGAAAAAACGGAACAGCTGTTGGAACTGGCGACGATGATGCAGGCGAACCGCGAAGGCGTTTCGTTAAACGATATCGTTAATAAATTCGGCGTGTCGCGCCGCACGGCGGAACGGATGCGCGACATGATCAAGCTCCAATTCCCGCAGACGCAGGAAACAATGGACGTCGACGGTTTCAAACGTTGGTATATTCCGCAGGGCACTTTGCGCGATTTCATCCAGTTTTCGGCGGAGGAGGTCGCTTTGTTGGAAACGTTGAAAACGCTTTTGAAAAAAAACAATATGGCGGACAAGACCGAAACGCTGGAACGCCTGACCGACAAAATCAAAGCCAACGTCGATGCCAAAGTATTAAGACGCCTTGACATAGACGCCGAAGCGTTGATGATGGCGGAAGGCTTTGTCTGCCGTCCGGGGCCGAAGCTGAAAATCAATCCCGAACACGTTTCCGTCATCCGCAACGCCATTCTCGGCTTTCACAAAATCCAGATTTCCTACGTCAGCCGGTCAAGCGGAAAAACCTGTCGCAGCACGCTTGAACCCTACGGTTTTTTATATGGGGAACGTAAACACTACCTGATTGCGCGATATTCGGGAAAATACGACGACGGCAAGCCGCGCAGTTTCATTCTGAACAACATCAAATCCGTTGAAATCCTGCCGGAAACGTTCGTTATGGATGAAAATTTCAATTTGCGGGAATACGCGGAGGAATCTTTCGGCTCTTATCACGAACCGCCGTTTGATGTCGAATGGCGGTTTGATGCCGACGTCGCCGACGAAGCGGCGCAATACATCTTTCACCCGAAACAAGAAACCGTTAGAAACGAAGATGGCTCTCTGACCGTGAAGTTCCGCGCCGGCGGACGGTTGGAAATGGATTGGCACCTCTACACCTGGGGAAAGCACGTTACGGTCGTCAAGCCCGAAAACTGGCGCGAAATGGTCGACAACGCTCTTTAATATCCGCATCCGTCATAAATTGACATACCGCCGATTTATAATAAAACCGTTTTATTTATCGGAGGATTATTTATGACGACACATCTTTCAACAGGATTTAAAGCACTTGATGTCTTTGCCGGAGGCCTGAACGGCGGGGAACTTGTTTTGATCGGCGGACGTCCGGGAATGGGGATAACGTCTTTTGCACTGAATTTAGCTGTTCATATCGCGCAACAGGAAAAAAACGTTCTTTACTTCAATTTTAATGATAAGGCGGAGTATCTTGACTGCCGTTTCCTGACTGTTTTTGCCCGCAATAAGATAAAAAAAACTTTACCGATTCATTTTTACAGAGGCTTTTATCCTCCTTTGGAAAGTATCCGCAAAACGATCGGCGATTTTTCCGACGGGATTGCCGCAATCATTATTGATTACCTGCAGGTGATCGAAGGCGAAAAGCGTTCTTTGATGCTGCAACGGTTGAAAGAAATCGCAAAAGACTTTGACGCTCCCGTCATTGTCCTGACTCACCTGACACGCGCGCCGGAAAACAGAAAGAACAAGCGTCCGCGCCTGAACGATATTCGGGATTACAAAGACTTGTCCGCCGCCGACAAAGTTCTGTTTTTATATCGGGAAAGCTATTATCTGAAACACGATATGCCCGAACAACGCACAAACGAAACGGAGGAAGCATACCTTGACCGTTTTCGTGAATGGAACCTGCGGATTTCAAGCATAGAAAAAAACTGTGAGCTCATTATCGCCAAAAATCCTTCCGGCCCGTGCGGAACGGTCAACCTGTTCTTTGAAGGTCTGACGGGTTTCTTTTGGGAATAAATGAAAGAGTCGGATATTCCGTCCGCCTCTTTCCGCTTTTCATTAATGACCGCATTGCCGTGAAATAGTAAGTCTTCTCTTAATTTTTCACGGTATATATCTTTAATCAATCGTTTTTTGTGAATAATTATTTTTTTATGATTTGAAAAAAATCCTATAAAAACAAGGATTTTTAAAAAGCGTATTGTAAAAAAAATGATTTTGATATATTTAAAAAAAACGGGGAATATTTAGGTATGCTCTTGCGCGCAATGAGCAGGGAAAGCGGATTTTTTTTATGATTTACGGGGTTATGCAGGACAGTCCTGTCGTTGAAAGCTTTAAACGGCCAAGAGAGACCGTCCTCTCTTGTGCTGAAAACTATATTGTTTTTACGAATTTTTATGAACGGGATGTTCCGCCTATGTCCAAGGCTCAAAACCCAAAAGACGGAAAAATGTCGAAAATACATTTTTTAACACCGTCCCGTTCGCTTTGTTTCGGAGGCGTTTATGATACCGTTTCTTGATCTTGCTAAAGTGAATAACCGCTTCCGTTCGGAAATCGACGCCCGTTTTGCCCGTATTCTGGACAAGGGGTGGTATTTGCAGGGCGAAGAAAACGAACTCTTTGCTAAACACTTTGCCGAATACTGCGGTACGAAGTATGCGGTCGGCGTTGCGAACGGATTGGACGCGTTAAATCTGATCATCCGTGCGCACGGGTTCGGCACCGGAGATGAAATCATCGTTCCGTCAAACACTTATATCGCGACGATTCTGGCCATATCGGAAAACGGATGCACGCCCGTTTTGGTCGAACCGGACATTCACACTTACAACATCGATCCCGATAAAATTGAAGCGGCGATCACGCCGAGGACAAAGGCGATTATGGTCGTTCACTTGTACGGTCAGGCCGTTCAAATGCAAAAAGTTTGGGAAATTGCCAAGAAATACGGTCTGAAAGTATTTGAAGATTGCGCGCAGGCGCATGGAGCTTTGTATCAGGGCAAACGTGTCGGCAACCTGTCGGATGCAGGAGCATTTTCGTTCTATCCGGGAAAGAACCTCGGCTGTATGGGCGACGGCGGCGCGGTCGTAACGAACGACGAAGAACTGTATCAAAAAATCAAAGCGTTGGCGAACTATGGCTCCGATCGCAAATATCACCATATTTACAAAGGCACGAACAGCCGTTTGGACGAACTGCAGGCGGCGGTGCTGGACGTGAAGCTGCCGCATCTGGATGCGGACAACGCCAGACGGCGAGAAATTTCAACATATTACCGCAAAAATATCACAAACCCGAAAATCATTCTGCCGGAAACGTATGCAGAGGACGCCGCGGTTTGGCATGTTTTCGCGGTCAGAACGGACGAACGCGACCGTTTTCAGCAATACCTGACGGACAACGGCGTGCAGACGATCATCCACTATCCCACCCCGCCGCACAAACAGGACGCTTATCGGGAATGGAACGATCGTTCCTATCCGATCGCGGAAGAAATCCACAGAACCATTATTTCTTTGCCGATGTCGCCCGTTTTGACGGACGCGGAAGTCAAACAGGTCACGGAGATCGTGAATGCCTATTGACGACCTGATTTCCGTAACGATACCGGCTTACAATCACGAAAAATATATCGAAGAATGTATCCGTTCGATTATGGCGCAGACGTATCGGAATATCGAACTTTTAATCATTGATGACGGGTCGAAAGACGGTACTTTCGCCAAAATGCAGGAATTGAAACCCGAATGTGAAAAGCGCTTTTTCCGGGTTGTTTTTGAAACGCAGGAAAATCAGGGAACGCGTATCAGTCTGAATCGATTAATTGATTTGTCTGAGGGAAAATATGTGCTCTTAACGGCTTCGGATGACGCTTTAAAGCCGTTATGCGTGGAAAAACTGCATACTTTTCTGTCTGAAAATCCGGACTATGTGCTAGCAGTCGGCGATGATGAAATTATCAACGGTGATTCCGAGCGGGTTTACTGGGGAAAAAATCGGGAAATTTTACCGGAAGCTCAAGCCGTTTATAAAACGTTCGGCGATGAATTGCATTTGAACGAACCGGATAACAAACATCTCGACTTCGGCAATTACGCGGATTTATTAAAAGGAAATTATCTGCCGAACGGTTTTTTGTGTTTGCGCCAAGCGATTATTGATGCCGGAAAATACAATCCGAATGTCTTTCTGGAAGATTGGTATATGAATTTGCAGCTTTCCAAACAAGGAAAGTTTAAATACATTCCGGAAATTTTATTTTCCTACCGCTGGCATACAACAAACACCATTTCCAATCCCGCATTCAAGGCGAAGTCGTTGGAAATTTTCCGCCAGATTTACGAACACGAAAAGGAATACTGCTTCACGCATGGCTATAAAAAACAGTGGAAACGCCAATGGTGCAAACGTTTCGGTTGGCGGGCGAAATGGAAAAAGCTGCGCGATTTCATCAGGGGGAAAAAATGACGGCGAATACGGCTTTAATTTCCCTGCAGGTTCACGGCGACGATCGCGGTTCGTTAATCGCGTTGGAAAACGGACACAACCTGCCATTTGATGTCAAGCGGGTTTATTACATCTATGGTACGAAAGAAGGCGTCGCTCGCGGTTTCCACGCGCATAAAAAACTGAAACAAATGCTGGTCGCCGTATCGGGAACGGTTACGGTCAAATGCGAATATAACGGATCACAAAAAGAATACACGTTGAACCGCCATGATGAATGATTGCTGATAGAAGGCTTTGTGTGGCGGGAAATGCACGATTTTTCCCCCGACTGCGTGCTGCTGGTACTGGCCGATGAATATTACAACGAAGTTGATTACATCAGGGATTACCGGAGATTTTTGGATTTAGAAAAGGAAATAAACAAATGAGTACGGTTGAAAAAAAGATTCAGCTTTTTGTTCCGACATTCAGAACAGAAGAATGCCTGGAGGAAATCCGGGAATGTTTGGACAAGGGCTGGACGGGGCTGGGTTTTAAAACCGTTCAGATGGAAGACGCGTGGAAAGAATATACAAAGCTTCCGCACGCGCATTATTTGAACTCGGCGACCGTCGGACTGGACATGGCCGTTCAGGTGCTGAAAGAGGAAAACGGTTGGAAAGACGGCGATGAAATCATTTCCACACCGATGACTTTTGTTTCAACAAACCACGCCGTTTTATACAACAATATGAAAGTGGTTTTCGCCGATGTTGACGAATATTTATGCCTTGATCCGAAATCAGTTGAGGAACGCATTTCCGAAAAAACGAAAGCTGTGATTTTCGTCGGTCTGGGCGGCAATATCGGCCGGTATTACGACATTGTCAAGATCTGCAAAAAACACAAACTGAAACTGATACTGGACGCGGCGCACATGGCGGGAACGCGCGTCAACGGAGAAATTCCGGGAAATGAGGCGGACGTTGTCGTTTATTCTTTTCAAGCCGTTAAAAACTGCCCGACGGGCGATTCCGGCATGATTTGTTTTAAAGAAGCGCGACACGACGAAATCGTGCGCAAAAAATGCTGGCTGGGAATTAATAAAGATACCTATGCACGCACGGCCGGACAAGGCGCATATAAGTGGAAATACGATGTCGAATATGTCGGATATAAAAACCACGGCAATTCGATTATGGCGTCGATCGGATTGGTGTCCTTGAAATATCTGGATCGTGACAACGCTTACCGTCACACGATTGCCGGCTGGTATGACGAAGCGTTTAAAGAATGCGATAAAATCCGCCCCGTTCCGATGAATCCGATCTGCGAACCGTCGCGCCATTTATATCAGATCATGGTTGATAATCGTGACGAATTGTTGTTGGCCTTAAACGAAGTTGGCGTATTCCCCGGTGTTCATTACCGCGATAACACGGAATACAGAATGTATGCCTATGCCAAAGGAACCTGCCCCACCTCTTTATACGCGTCCGACCACGTTCTGTCTTTGCCGATGAATATGCGCCTGACGCACGACGACGTTCTGTATGTTGCTGAAATGGTTAAAAAGTATGCTGCGTAACGAGGCTTTATATCTTCAAAGTATTTCGCTGAAAGATGCCGGCATTTTGGCTGGGTGGCGTTTTTCCGAGGAAAACTACGATTTTTTCTACGAGTTCGTTCCGACAACAAAAGAACAAAACGAAAAATGGATCGAAAACGTTCTGAATAAAAAGAACGAAATCAATCTGATTGCATATGAAAAAGAAAACAATCGTCCCGTCGGAATGATTTCTTTGATCGATATCGACCAGCGGAATCAAAAATGCGAAATCGGCCGAGTTTTGATCGGCAATGCGGAAGATCGTAAAAAAGGATACGGAAAGCATTTGTTATCCCTTGTTCTTGAATACGCTTTCCTGCATCTGAACATGCGAAAAGTCTATCTGGAAGTGTTTGCCGACAACGCTTCCGCCGTCCGTTTTTATGAGAAGGCCGGATTTATTCAAGACGGTCGTTTTGTCAAGCATATCTATAAGAACGGCACGTTTAAAGATGTCCTCCATATGTCTTTGTTTAAAAAAGAAAGCTATCTGGAAAGGAGTTCCTTATGACTAAAATTCTGATTGCCGGAGCCGGAGGCGCACCGTCGGAAGGAGTAATCAATTCCCTTCTGAAAAGCAAAAAGCATGAAACGATTATCGGTATGGGATCGGAACCGACAGATTTGGTGTTATCGCACGCCGAACGGAAATATTATGTTCCTTATGCCAACCGGCCGGAATACAAAAACAGTCTGCTCAAAATCCTTGAAAAAGAAAAACCGGACCTGATTCATTTTCAAAATGATCTGGAAATTTATTACGCTTCTTTGATTCGCGACGACATTCATGCGGCCGGAACAAAAATGTTTATGCCGCCGCACGACGTAATCGACACCTGCGTCAACAAGTTTAAATCTTACCTGAAATTCAAGCAAGCCGGCATCAAAGTTCCCGTCAATATGATGATCAATAACGAATCCGATTTGAAAAGAGCGTTTGCGGAATTGGGGGACGAGAAAGGAACGATTTGGCTTCGTTCAACGTCTATGGGCGGAGGCGGAAAAGGTTCCATACCGACAAACGATTATCAGATGGCAAAATGCTGGATAGATCGGGCGAACGGTTGGAAAGAGTTTATCGCAGCTGAAATGCTGACCTCAAAGACGGTCACTTGGTTATCCATCTGGTTCGAGGGCGAACTTGTCGTCGCACAAACCAGAAAAAGATCCGGCTGGATTCACGGAAACAGAACGGCATCAGGAGTTACGGGGGTAACAAAAGTAGGACAAACATGCAGTGACGACTTGGTCACGAAAATAGCCTTGGATACCGTAAAAGCCGTTTCGGACAAGCCGCACGGCATTTTCGGAGTGGATATGGCGTATGATGCGGACGGCGTTCCCAATCCGACGGAAATCAATATTTCGCGTTTTTTCACGACGGTATTGTTCTTTACCGAAGCGGGATTGAATATGCCTGAAATTTTCAAGGATTTGGCTTTGTATGGCGAGTTTCCGAAGCTTGAAAAGAAAATGAATCCGTTACCGGACGGGTTGATGTGGATGCGCGGCATGGACACGAAACCTCGTCTGATGACGGCAAAGGATATTGAAAAAGAGGTTATCGTTTTATGAATGTTCTTATAACGGGAGCTGCGGGATTTATCGGAAAAACGCTGTTAGGAAAAATGGCGTCGGATTCTTTTTTCCGCAACGGCAAAATCATTTTGCTGACCGGAAGAGAAATCGCCGGTTATCCGTGCGTCCTTCATAAGAACTACACCTTTACAAAAGCTGATTTTACAAAAGCCGGCATTGATACGATTGATATTGTGATTCATCTGGGATCGGCGGTGCCGAGAACCCGCGACGACTACCGGATCGAAAACGGATACAAGTTTATGACCAATGTCCGCAACACCGTTCATCTGTATGAAAATCTGCCGAACATTCCGAAGAAGTTTATCTGTATCAGTTCGGTCGGCGTTTATAAAAACGACGGGGAAGTGATTTCCGAACAAACGCCGTTAACTTCCGAAACGCTTTATGCGGCCTCAAAAATCATGTGCGAACAATACTTGACCGAAAAAGCTAAAGCGGACGGTTTTGTTTTACAGATTTTGAGATTCGGACAAATCTATGGCATCGGGGAAGAAGTTTATTCCAAGATTGTTTCTTCCTTTGTCCGCCAAATCGAAACCGGACAACAAATCAAAATCTTCGGCAACGGAGAAGATTTCAGAAGTCAGCTTTTGGTCGATGATTGTTGCGACTGCGTTTTGAAGGCCGTTTCTTTTAACGAATCAAAAGGCCCCGTCAATCTTGTTTCAGATCAAGCAGTCAGGATTAAAGACCTTGTGATGACGATTTACCGGATTGCGGGCAAAACGCCTGACGTTGTTTTCGGCGACGTGCCGGCCGGACGGTCGAACCGCTTTGATAACACGAAAATGAAAACTCTGTTCCAAATGACGGAAACGCCTTTGGAAGAAGGTGTTCGCGCTTATGTCGATTATTACCGGAGGGAATACGGTAAACGATGAAAGTGTGCGAATATATTTCAAAGCTTTTGTTATCTGAAGGGGTAACTCACGTTTTCGGCTATCAGGGCGGTGCGGTGACGCCGCTGATAGACGCTTTTGCGCAGGCGGGACTGAAATACGTTCAATGCCGTCATGAGCAGGCTTCCGGTTTTGCCGCGGACGCTTACGCCCGTTTGACCGGAAAATGCGGAGTTGTCGTTGTTACCAACGGTCCGGGGGCGACAAACGTCATAACTGCCATTGCCAACGCTCATTTGGATTCCGTCCCTGTTCTGTTCATTACGGGACAGGTCAACGTATCGGATATGAAAACGGAAAACGTTCGTCAAAACGGTTTTCAGGAAATCGATACCGTTTCAATGGCGAAACCCGTTACGAAATACGCCGCCCGCATTATGGAAAAATCCGTCCTTCGAAACGAATTTTCCAAAGCGTTCCGTATTGCCTGTTCCGGCAGAAAAGGTGCCGTTCTGATTGATTTGCCGATGAATCTTTTGTTTGAAGACATCCCCGATATCATGCCATCGCAAGAACCGGAAGTCGGAACGGAGCTTGACGACGAAACGGCGCAAACGGTTGCGAAAATGCTGAAAAGAGCCGAACGTCCCGTCATTGTCGCAGGCGGCGGCATCCGGTCGGCCGGAGCGGAAAAAGAACTGGCCGCGTTTGTCCGGAAAACAAAAATCCCCGTTGTCCGCACGTTGATGGGATACGACATTTACACGCAAACGGATGCCGGTTTTTCGGGAAACTATGGTTTACCTTGCGCAAATAATGCGATTTATCAATCGGATTTGATTTTGGCTTTGGGGACACGGCTTGCCAAAAGGCAAGTCGGCAAGTGTTTTGCGGATTACGCTCCGGCGGCGAAAATCGTTCACGTCGATATTGACAAGGCTGAATTGGAACACGTTGTCCGCCCCGATATCGCGATATGTTGCGACGTATCCGTTTTTCTGAAAAAAATGAACGCCTTGGCCGTTATGACGAATATAAAACGGTGGACGGTGCAGATCGAACAATGGAAGAAAGAAAAACTTCCTTCAAAACCGGTCGATATTGTGCGCAAAATCAGCGCTTTTGCCCCCGCAAAGTGCGTCGTAACGACAGATGTCGGACAAAATCAGATGTGGGTGGCCCAAGGCTGGCAATTAAAGAAAGGACAGCGTTTTTTGACCTCCGGCGGTCTGGGCTGTATGGGCTTTTCCCTGCCGGCGGCGATCGGCGCGGCGGCGGCCGGTTCCAAAAGAATCATCGCTTTTACGGGTGACGGCGGGTTGCAGATGAATTTGCAGGAACTGCAAACCGTTGCGGAACAAAAAACGCCGGTTAAGTTGTTTGTTTTCAACAATCATTCTTTGGGAATGATTGCCGAAGGACAGATGAAATATCACAATGGCCGGTTTGTCGGAACAAAGAACGGATATTCCGTGCCGGATCTGGAAAAAACGGCATTGGCGTTCGGGTGGAAATATGCCCGTTACGATTCTTGCGATATAAAGCAAATTCTTGAAAGCAAGGCTCCCGTCCTTGTAGAAATTCCTTTAAAAGACAAGGTGACAAGAGCATTTACCAGACTTGATCCCGAATACGCGCGCAAAAAAATCGTTTTCGATTTGGACGGAACATTGATTGACGCGGGGGAACGTTTGTATTCCCTGTTTCAATTCCTTGTCCCGCAATCAAAATTGACTTACGGCGAATACTGGGATTTGAAGCGACACAAAAACACTCACGCGATGATTTTAGCCGACAGATTCGGATATGACGAACGTAAAATTCACGATTTCGAAAAACGTTGGCTGAAGCTGATCGAAACAAAAGAATATCTGGATAAAGACACCGTTTATCCGGACGTTATCGAAACGCTGAAACGGTTAAAGAAACAATACGCTCTTTATCTGGCAACCGCGCGGCAAAGCGTTGAAAACACGACCGCCGAATTGAAACGGCTGAAGCTGTTTGATTTATTTGACGACGTGCTGATTACCGAACATAAAGCGACAAAGGAAGAACTGATCCGGCAACATATCGCGCCGATGTCCGCCGATGATATTTTTGTCGGCGACACAGGCAAAGACGTTCAAACGGGAAAAGCTTTGGGAATGAAAACAAGCGCAATTTCAACCGGTTTTTTAGCGCCGGAAGTCCTGCGGGAATACAGACCGGACAATATAATCGAAAGTATAAGAGAGTTAGAAAAAAATGTCGGATAGTTTTGTTAAATACATTGCTATACACACTTGCCTTTTCAACCGCATTCCCGAAAATGACGAATGGTGGGGGGAAGGTTTTACGGAATGGTGGAATGTCAAGTCCGGAAAACCTCTTTTTGACGGACATAATCAGCCGCGCGTCCCTCATAAAGACGTCGGATATTATGATTTGTCCGAACCCGAAGTTTTGATCCGGCAAACGGAAATGGCAAAAAGATACGGCATTTATGGGTGGTGTTTTTATTTTTCGTGGATCGACGGACGGCGCCTGTTTGAAAAACCGCTGGAAAACGTTCTGAAAACGCCCGAAATCGATATGCCGTTTTTTGTTTGCTGGGCAAACCACGATTGGACAAGGAATTGGGGATCGGCATCAAAAGAGCTTCTTTTGAAACAAACGTACGCTCCCGATTTTCATAAACGTCTGGTTGACGATCTGATGCCCTATTTCAACGATTCCCGCTACATTAAGATCAACGGGAAACCGGTTTTATCGATTTATATTCCGCAGAACATCCCCGATCCGAAACATTTTGCATCAAAAATCAAAGAATATGCGAGAAAAACATATAATATCGATTTGTATCTGATGGCTACGGACAATATAGATGTCCGATTTGACGCCAAAAGCAACGGATACGACGCCCTCTATCAGCATTCGCCGACCTGGTGTCCGATAGAATCCGTTTCCCCGTCCGATATGCCGTATTTTTACGAACCGATGGAATGCAGGTGTTTGGATTATCGCACACTTGCCGTTCGGGATTTATTGCGCGACGAAGACGATGTTCCCTTATATCAGGACGTTTTTATGGAATGGGACAATTCCTGCCGCCGCGGTAAAAACAATCCGATTATTCTGCGCCACGCGACAAACGAAAATTTTGAGATTTTTCTGACTGAAATGTCGAAAAAGGCGATGTCCCGTTTAGCGCCCGAACAGAGGTTCGTTTTTATCGACGCCTGGGATGAATGGGGCGAAGGCACCTATCTGGAACCCGATGAAAAAGACGGTTACGCTCGTCTGGAAATCGTTAAAAAATTGCACGATATGAGTGCCGAAGAATTAAATAATACCGACAACGGTGCGACCTTGTGGTCGTGGCTGAATATTTCCATTCGCAACAGAAAAGAATATCTGAACAGCATCGGAGACGTGAACACGATTCCGAATCAAAAAAAGAATAAAAAACCGGAAGGAGAGCTTTTCCATCTGAAAATGAAGCTGTGGAAAGATATAAAACTCTTTTTCCAGATCATAAGGAAATAAGACGATGCTTTTTAAAACCGATTGTTTTGATTTGGTTGTTTCACTAGGTGCGGCGTGTTCGTGCACAGACACGTTAAGAATGTCCGGATTGCAACGTTTTTCATATCCGTTTGACTGGCTTTTCGGTTCGGATTTTGAAGGAAGGGTCAATCTTGTTTGCAATGATTTCAATCATTTTATCGAGAAAGACGATTTAATTGTCGAGGGAACAAGACAATCACCTATGCCGTGTACTATTTATAGAAATACGAAAAATGGTTTAGTCTTTAATCACGATTTTCCCTTAAACAGTTCGTTAGATGATGCTTATGTTTCCGTTTCCGAACAATATCGGAGAAGGATTTTCCGTTTGTTATCTCAAATAGAACAATCTGAAAGGGTTTTATTTGTTTACATCGAAACGCCTAATTGCAACGACAAGCTTGAAAATAACGATATTATTTTAAAAGCACAGAAGAAGCTATCTGAAAAATTTCAAGGAACGGAAATTTATATTTTATATATCAGCAATAAAGAAAGAAAAAATATTATCAACCTTTCGGAAAACTCATTAAAATGTGATTGGAGCTATACGAATCCGTCCAAAGAACTTCCCCCGTATATGCCGGATTATGAAAGGCTGAAAGAGCTTTTCCAAACGGTTTCATTATCAAACAAATTTGCCGGCATAAAAGAAAACGATTTAATCTCTGTTTTAATTCCGGCTTACAATCATGAAAAATACATTCAGGAAAGTATTAAATCCGTTTTAGATCAAACATACAAAAACATAGAACTGATTGTTATTGATGACGGCTCTACCGATAGCACTTGGGAAAAAATAACGGAAATGAAAGAGCTTTGTGAAAAAAGACTTTATCATACTTTATTTTTGACAAGGGAAAACAAAGGTGTTTGTGAAACACTGAACGAATTGTTAGCCAATGCTTGCGGTAAATATATAGCTTTTCTTGCTTCGGATGACCGATATAGACCGAATGCGTTGGAAGTATTGCATAATTTTTTAGCACAAAATAGAGATTATGCAGTAGCTGTCGGAAATAACGGCATCATTGATGAGAACGGTCAACAAGTTTTTTATGATGCGGATGGGAAGAATACTGTTATTCAAGAAGAAACTGCTTTTAAAACTCTTGCGGAATATTTGCAAAAAATAACGCATATCGATTTTAAGAGTGAACGCTTTGGGCTTTATGAAGAATTTAGAAATCATAATTATGTTCCTAACGGATATCTTATAAGAAAAAATATTTTTAAAAGAACTGGTTACTACACAAAAAAAGCACCTTTGGATGATTGGTATATTTTCCTTCAAATATCGAAATATTCCAAAATGAAATATGTTGATGAAGTTCTTCTGGATTACAGAAATCATTCCGGAAACACGATGAAAGACAATCCAAAAATCATCAACATGACAAAGCAAACATACAATTATGAAAACGAACTTATAAAAAATCTGGATTTATCCTCCGTCTTGCCGCCTGTTCGTGAACTTATTTCAAATTTACTAAATAATAAATCTGTTTTGAAAGCTAAAACCATTTTTGAACTTCCGTACGTTCTTAAAGTTTGGAAGGTCAAAACGGAAACGACAAAACGCGTTTTTATCCGTTTGTTCGGCATGAAGATCAGGATATTTAAGAAAAAACTCAGGAAATAACGTCTTGTGAAAAAGGAGGTTATATGACAGTTCAGCATAAAAATATCGTTGATAAGCTTTCCTATAAACTGTGGAAACATTTGAACAAACAATACGGCACGAATTTCGTTCCAGATTACGCATCTTCTTTTGAAGCTGTTTCTTCGCGCCGCCTTTCCGTTATCAATTACAATTCGGGGAAAGCGCCTCTGAATGTTTTGTTTTTATGCCCCGACAAAGATGTTTTTTGTTTGGAAAAACTGTTTCATTTGATGGAAAAAAGCGTGGAATTCAAACCTGTTGTCGGCGTTTTCCCGTATGAACATCTTGATCCGAACGTCAAATTCGATATCTCAAAATACGGAAAAGTCGTTCAATATCTGGAACAGAAAAATCTTAAATATGTCCTTTTATACGATTTTGAAAAAAAGGAATATCTGTCATTGAAAAAATTTCAACCGGATATCGTTTTTTTTAATTCGACACTCGGCCTGAAAAATATGAATCGTTTTATGGAACAGGCCCGAAACGCAATCACTTGTTTTGTTCCTTACGGCTATTTCTTATCAAACGCGCAAGGATATATATTCGATACGGATTTCCATTTCAAAATGACATATCTCTTTTGGGAAAGTGCCGTACATCTTTCTTTGTCCGAACACTACGCCCGCAATCACGGAGAAAACAGCTTTTTTCTGGGTTATCCGAAACTTGATCGGTTTTTCGACGGACATTTACCGGAAAGCGTCTGGAAAAGACAGTCTTCCGCTAAAAAGAAAGTCATTTGGGCACCGCATCATTCGATTGAAAACAATCCGGAGCATTACGGCTATTCGTGTTTTAACGAATTGGCGGATGTTATGCTTGAATTGGCGGAAAAGTATCGGGATAAAATACAATTCGCGTTCCGTCCCCATCCGCTTTTGCGCGCTAGATTAAATGCGGATGAACGTTGGGGCGAAGAAAAGACGACGGAATACTATCAAAAATGGGTGCAGATGGAAAACACGCAGTTTTCCGACGGAGAATATATCGACCTGTTTTTAACCTCTGACGCAATGATTGGCGATTCCATCAGCTTTATGTGCGAATACTCCGCGATCGACAAACCGTATTTATTCACAATTCGCGACGATACCGTATCCCGTAAATTCAATGAATTGGGCGAAGCTGTGTTCAACCATTTATTGTATGAAGCCCCCCCCCTATCTGAAAAAATAGAATCTTTTTTGCAAGACGTCGTTCTGAATGGAAACGATCCGTTGGCGGAAAAGCGCCGTGAGTTTACAACAAACAATCTGCTGCCGTCGAACGGCAAAAGCGCCGCCGAAAACATCTTTGATTTTCTGAAGAGGGAGCTGCGTTTATGAGCACGGTTTTTACGGTCGGCGTATTTGATTTGTTTCACTACGGACACAAGGAACTGTTCCGACGGGCCAATGGTTTTGCGGGAGAAGGTGGAAAACTGATTGTCGCCGTTCAGGACGGGGACAGCATTTTGAAATACAAACCCGAAGCGAAAATCGTTTACACAACGCAGGAACGCGTTGAAATGGTCGAACAATGTCGCTATGTCGATCAGGTTGTTCTTTATACTGACGTTGATAAAATTGTGCGGGAACTTGATTTTGACATTTTCGTTCTTGGCGGCGATCAAACCCATGCCGGTTTTCAAAAAGCGGAACGGTATTGTTCAGAGCACGGACGCCGGATTATTCGCTTGCCTCGAACAAAAGGCGTTTCCGCAACGGTTTTAAGGGAACGGTTAAAAGGACTGGAATGAAACAGCTTCTTTATCTGGGATTTTTTCTTTTTATTTGTAAAGGAAATGCCATGGAATATAACGCTCACGCTTTGGGAAACTATCACGGACATATAATGACCAACAGCAAAGAAGCGTTGGAACATTCCTATAAAACCGGCTTTCGCTTTTTCGAAGTCGATATTCAACGCACTTCGGACGGCCATTTTGTCGCGTATCATTTATGGACGCAGGCGGATGCAGACCGAATGCAAGTTCCATTCGTTCTGTCGAATCCGGTTCCCGATTTAAAAACTTTTCTGAACTATTTATACTTGACAAATGCTTTTCCGGAAGGCCTGACACCGCTGACTCTCGAAAACATTTTCGATTTTATGAAAAAACATTCCGATATAACGGTGATGTTCGATTTTCTGGCGGGCTATGTCGATCGTGACAATCCCGAATTGATGCAAAGCTTTGCCTCCAAATTCACGGATAAGAAAATCATCGACCGCTCCGTTGTCGAAACATACTCTTTAAACAACGCCCGTTATTTATATGAAGCCGGATACCCGAACGTTCAGCCATGGATTGATATGCCGGAAAATTCCGAAAAAGGGTTTCAGACCATTGAGGAAATTTTGTCTTTTATCAAAAAATACAATATCAAAAACGTTTCGATGTCGCCGATACGAATTAAAAACTTTCCGACTGATTTAGAAGCTTTGCATAAAGCCGGCGTGCGCGTATTCTCCCCCGGTTATAACACGGTAAAAGATTTGAAAGAGGCTGAAAAACTGGGCTTGGATATAGTAACAACCGACTTGCCGATGTGCGGCGGAACAAAAGCAACTTTAAAGAAGCTGCGTTATCGTTTGTTGTCGCATCTGTTGTTCGGAAAAAAAGCTAAAAAATACAAAGAAAAATATAAGCGGCTTTGCGCATGTATCGTTCAATGAAAGGACGGGATAACTCCCGTCCTTTCATTACTTCGTTATTCCATTTTCGGCCAAACGAGCGAATTCGGAAAATCATTTTGTTGTGGCAAATCCCGTAAATGTTGCCTGTAAATTGCCCATTCTTTGCGTTCTTCTGCCGTCAGCGGAGCGTCAAACGTCTGCGTCCAATCGCTTTCCGACAAAAGGCGATTACGTTTTATCCTGATCTTTTCCGTTTTTTTTGTTTCAGGAATTTCGGGAACTTCACCGCGCAGATAATATTCACCGTCTTCTGTTTCGATTAAATCTTCATCGTCGCATTGTTCCTTCATTTTTTCTAAAACGGCCTGCTGTTCGGACTGTGTCCAACGAATGATTTTACCGTCTTTCTTTTCATAAAAAATCGTCATGCCGCAACTCCTTTTAACGGAATGAAATATAAATTGTTCGCCCGAGCGGCGGAATAACTTTCGCCCTTTGATACAAAAACAAAAAACGACGCGCCGGTAGGCATCCCCGCGGTGTCAAAACTGCCTGAATATGTCTGCGTAAAGCCGTTGACTGTGTATGTCGTCCCTGTTCCCGATGTTCCGCGATAATAGCCGCAAAACACTCCGGCGCACGCGGCAGTATATGTTACGTTGGCAGACAAAACGACTTTTCGTGAATAATCGGGCATCAACATTTCCGCCAGATTTTCTTTTCCCGCCGTTGTCAAATTGTTCAAATCAACATCGGTTTTTGAAGATAACGTATGTTGCGCTTCAACCGCTTTGTTCGTGGCGATTTCCGCTTTATCCGTCGCTATATCCGCTTTGTCGGACGCCGTTGCCGTATATTCAGCACAATCGGAAACCGCTTGCCGGATGGACGGAATCAAGCTTGCCGCATCGGTATCATCAAAGATATCTACCGTTACCGCACGATCCGCCTGTTCCTTCAGTTGCTGCACCTGCATCGTCAGCTTATCGAAATTGCGTTCCAGTGTTTCAGCAGGCAAGATCTCGTTTTCCCGATAATCCGTTTCCTGC
Source organism: Alphaproteobacteria bacterium (assembly GCA_017476085.1). The sequence continues at coordinate 4,677 of JAFVEJ010000236.1, read as the reverse complement.
GTCAACGGCACTTCGCGAATTATCACAATTTGCGCCCCGTTCTCCGGCGCTGTTTCAAAAACCATATTCCCGTTCGAAAGGCTCCAGTCCGCCCGTTCCGTCTGATCGTCGTTCAAGAGTTGATAGACCTTTAAATGCTCCCTTTCCAAAAAAGGAAACGGGATTGCAAAACTTGTCGCAACCCCGTTTCCGATATAACTCACTTTGTTTGTTGTCGTACTTACCGTCATTTTTACCTCAATAAAAAAAAGCAGGGAAAAATCCCTGCCAGACCATAAATACATTTTTTAACACTAACAAAATGTTATAAATTTTTTTATAAAAAAGTCAAGTTTTATCTTTTTTCGTATATCGTTCTTTGTGGTCAATTCCGGTGAATGATTTGGTTGTTATGGAATATAAACGCTCTTAAAAAAACAACACAGTTAATGATAAATTTAATGTATAATAAAAAAGTATGATCAAAACTTTTAAAGTATTTAATAATAAAAATATGTAACAATTTATGTTGACTTTGAAAATTTGTTTGTTCAAAATCTGCTGTTAATTAATGTTAAGGATGAAACATAAAATGAGAGAACAGGATAAGATTATTCTTACGCAAACCGATCGTGTTTGGGATGGTCATGAAGTCGGCGCCGTTAATCTTGCGCATTCGGAAATTTCCGTTGTCAGAATTACTGTTCCCGTCGGAAAAAAGCTGCCGATACACAAGCATCCGATGATTAACGTTGCTTATATGCTGGAAGGGGAGCTGACGGTTCATACGGAAACGGGAGAACAAAGAACCTTTCATGCAGGCGAGCCTATTGTCGAAGTGATTGATACTTGGCATTATGGTGAAAATACGGGAAATGAGCCTGTAGAAATGGTCGTGACGTATGTCGGTGAAAAAGGAATGCCTTTAACGGAAAACAGATGACTGTCTCCGCTTTTTCCAGAACGGAACTGATTTTCGGAACGGAAGCTTTAAAAAAACTGGCCGATGCGCATGTCGCGGTATTCGGCGTCGGCGGGGTAGGGGGCTATGTTGTTGAAGCATTGGCCCGGTCGGGCGTCGGGCATTTGGATTTGATTGACAATGATACGGTCGAGATCACAAATTTAAACAGGCAAATCGTTGCTACGACTAAAACAATCGGGCAATACAAAACTGATATTGCCGCACGGCGTGTTGCCGACATTAATCCTGATTGTGTCGTGACGACATATAAAACGTTTTTTTTGCCTGAATCGGAAAATCAATTTGATTTTTCTCAATATGACTATGTTGTGGATGCGATTGACACCGTGACGGGGAAAATCGGATTGGTTTTGGCGGCAAAAAAAGCCGGAGTTCCGATCATTTCCGCTATGGGAGCAGGCAATAAAGTCGATCCGACGGCATTTAAAGTCGCCGACATTTATCAAACATCTGTTTGTCCGTTGGCGCATGTGATGCGCAAAGAATTGAAAAAACGAGGCGTTACGGAATTAAAGGTTGTTTATTCCAAAGAAAAACCCCTGACGCCTTCGGGCGATAACAAACGTGTTCCCGGTTCCACGTCTTTTGTTCCCCCCGTTGTCGGGTTGATCATTGCGGGGGAAGTGATAAAAGACATGATCTCTTATGATTGGCGCAAATAAAAAAACGCTTTAATTTTTGACAAAAACGAAAATTTTGTATATAATTCCTTCTTCTTTGTTCGCCTTAGATAAGGATTCAATTCGATGGGAAAATTACGAAACGCTTTTGAAAAACAGGATACACAAGATACGCAGGAAGAAAATTCGTTTTTGGGACGGTTGTTTTCTTCTCCTCTTATCCGCGGTTTTTATAAGGATGAAAAGCCTGTTATTGATGTCAAGTTAGCTGGCAATAAAAACGAACAGCTTCGTATGACTCATCTGATTAACACGATTGCAAACAATTCCCCGACCGGCCGTAAAATTTTGGAAGACGCGGCAAAAGCAGGATATTCATTCGGATTTGAAACGCAGCCGGGCAGTTACGGCTTTTGCTGTGAAGAGGATAAAGTCATTCGGTTAAATCCGATGACAAAAGACGCTAAACTTGTTGCGACGTTGGCTCATGAAGCTCGCCATGCGCAACAGCATATAAACGGGATCGAGTCAGAATTCTGCACGTTTGATGTGGCAACCGAGTTGAAGCTGCGTCGTGCGACGGAAGCGGACGCGCAAGCCGCTGCCGCGCAAACGGCTTTGGAAATTCGCGCCGCGACTCAGAGTGAAAAAATATGGAACGCCTTTCAACGAACGGATTCCGATATTGCAATGAGCGTGGAAAAGCCGTCCATTTTTAAATCCGTTGAGTCGGTTGTTGAAAACCGTGAAAAGAATATGCTTGCCGCGTTTAAAGGATGGTTTAAAAATTGGCGGATTATTGAAGCGTACGAACAGGGATATTTGTATGGTCATTTGATGCAGGCCGGACGCTGCAGCAATCCGGAAGAAGCCAAAAAGCTCTTTGAAGAAAAACCGTTTGACGGGCATAAAACTTCGGCTGAAATTTTACAAATGGTATGCACGACCGATAAAGGGAAGTGCTATTTTGCAAACGATTTGGATATTATGGACCGTGATTCCAGAATGTGCGGTATGCGCAAAGAAACACGCAGCGCCGCGGATATGTTTTTCCGCGAACGGGAAAAAGTCACAGGCAAAGCGCCGGATACCAGTTATCGGAATTTGCCTGACTGCGGCGGATTGTTTATGGGATTGGAAATGGCTATGAAAGGTATGGTAAAGCTCGAAACGCCATCCGGGAAAAAGCAGCAGCCGAATCTGACGGCGATCAGCATCAATCGTATGCGCTCGGGCCGTTAATCAAAATAAGTAATTGCTGTTCCGGCAGAATTTAGCTGCCGGACAATATTGCTGCGCCGATAAAAACGAATCCGACATACTCGGAAGCTGATTCTAAGATCAGATGTTTTTGCCTAATGCGTATGCTTTTTCAAGCAGAGTCGTATGTTTTGACGCGTCTTTAGGCGCTTCCAGTCCGCCGGCAAACAACGTTCCCGCCAAACGGGACTGTTCAAAACACGAAAGCCACGCCTGCATTCCTTTTACGGCGGTTTCAGACGCGTTTTCCGCATCGTCGTAAGCGGTCGTAATCAAGTACACGTCACGGAAATTATTTTTTGCCGGATACAACGGATTGCATCTGTCCAAAAATGTCTTCAGCTGACCGCTTAATTCATAATAATAAATAGGCGTCGCAAAAATCAGCGCATCCGCCGTCCGTATCTTTTCGATTAAATCATTAATATCATCGCGAATAACGCACTTCATTGTTTTCTGACAGGCCAGACATCCTTTGCAAAACCGAATATCTTTGTCTTTCAGGCTGATAAATTCAACTTCGTTTCCGGCTTCCGCCGCGCCGCGGTCGGCTTCGCGCGCCAGAATTTCGGAATTACTGCCTGTTCTTAGGCTGGATGAAATAATTACTACTTTTTTAGTCTTGTTTTTTTAATCTCCGTTTGTAAAAACTGCCATCACGGAATCCACTTCGGATAAGGTTCCCAATGCCGTGTTTTCTATAATCCGTCCTATTTTTGTATAGCTGTAAGAAGTCTGAAAGCTTTTATAAAAAACGACCAGACAATTATCGCCAAACAGCATTACATCACCGGCGGAAATTTTTCCGACGTTTTCCGGAGCAGACGGCAAGCGGTTATCCAAATAAACATATTTTTCGTTTTCGTGCAGGTCGCTCATTGTCACGGTCAAGGGCAGCATTTCAGAAAAAGCTTTCGCCGTTTCATTTTGCGCCAAAGCGATTTCAAACTCTTGATTACCGACAGTCATTTTCATTTGATTTGCCTCTCCTGCACTAAGGGCTGACGGCGTTCCGAAAAACGCGAACATCAGCCCTGTGAATAAGATTTTCCGCATTACTTCAGGTTTTTCTTAAAGAACTTTTCCATTTTGTCGAACGGAATGATGTCTTTTCTGTCATACAAATCGACATGGTTTGCCCCGGGGATAATGTAGAGTTCCTTGTTTTTACCTTTCAGCTTTTTGAACGCATCCTCGCTGAAATAACGGCTGTGGGCTTTTTCGCCGTGAAGCATCAGGACGGCGGACTTGATTGTGCCGCTGTAAGCCAAAATCGGCTGCGTGATCAAAGACAAAGCGGAAGTCGTGTTCCAATGACCGTTTGAATTGATCGAACGTTTGTGGAAACCGCGCGGCGTTTTGTAATAATCAAAATAGTCTTTGACAAACTGCGGTTCTTTTCCGGTCAGCTTGTCCGGCAAACCGGCAGCCGGCGCAAAAGACCCGTTTTTGGCATCGGCAGTGCGCTGATTATTCAGGCTGACGCGCAGTTTGTACAAATCGGCGGCGGTCATTGAATCGTTATATCCTTTGGAAGAAACGCGCGTCATATCATACATGGTCGAAGTGACCGTCGCTTTGATGCGCGTGTCCTGCGCCGCGGCGTTCAGGCCGAATCCGCCGAACCCGCAAATGCCGATGATGCCGATTTTATTTTCGTCAACCTGCGGCAAAGTTGACAGAGAATCAACCGCCGCGCTGAAATCGTCGGTGTTAATGTCCGGCGAAGCGACATTGCGGACATCTCCGCCACTTTCGCCGGTAAATGAGGGGTCAAAAGCCAACGTGACAAAGCCGCGTTCCGCCATTTCCTGCGCGTACAAACCGGAAGAC